>DATFQP010000181.1:0-2962 GCA_035264145.1 Propionibacteriaceae bacterium | reverse complement strand
AAGGTGATGACCTTCCGGTCTCTGTACCGGCTCGAGGCGCGCGGCTTGCTCGACTGTCCGATCGTCGGTGTGGCGGTCGACGATTGGTCTGTGGACCAGCTGGTGCAGCGAGCGCGAGAGTCGATCGAAGGCACCGGTGAGCGGCTCGATCCTGACGTCTTCGATCGATTTGCGGCGCGGCTTTCGTACGTCAGCGGTGACTTCACTGACAGCAAGACCTATGACCGGGTCGGCGATGCGATTCGGGGCTCGAACAATCCGGTCTTCTACCTGGAGATTCCGCCGTTCCTGTTCGCGACGGTTGTGCAGCGGTTGACCGAGGCCGGCTTGACGAAGACAGCTCGGGTCGTGGTCGAGAAGCCGTTCGGCCACGATCGCGCCTCGGCCACTGCGCTGGCTGCTGAGCTGCACCAGTACATCGACGAAGACCAGTTGTATCGGATCGACCACTACCTCGGAAAGATGGGACTGGAGGAAATCCTGTTCCTCCGGTTCGCCAACGCAATCTTTGAACCGATCTGGAACCGCAATTACGTGGAGTGCGTCCAGATCACCATGGCAGAAAGCTTCGGGGTCGAGGATCGTGGCCACTTCTACGATCCGGTCGGGGCGTTGCGCGATGTCGTCGTCAATCACCTCATGCAGGTTGTCGCCGCCGCCGCGATGGAGGCGCCTTCGCGAGGCGACCCCACCACGCTCAAGGAAGCGAAAGTCGCGCTTCTCAGATCCGTCGTGGAAGCCGACCCCGCCCACTATGTGCGCGGCCAATACGAGGGCTACCTCCATATCGACGGCGTCGCGGCAGACTCGACGACCGCGACCTACGCGGCGCTACGTCTCGAGATCGAAAATTGGCGCTGGTCTGGCGTGCCATTTTTCATCCGCACGGGCAAGCGTCTACCGACGACCCAGACCGAGCTTCGGCTCGTCTTCAAGAATGCGCCCAACCTTGGCTTCGGACCGCCCGGGCACCACCCCGAGGCCAACCAGCTCGTCGTCAGACTGGACCCGACCACGGGTGTCCGAGTTGTCGTCGATGCCCATCGCGCGGATATCGCCGGCGCCGGCCCCATCGAGCTGGATATGGAGTTCGCGGCCGAAGGAGGCGAGGGGCCGACGCCCTACGAGGTGCTGCTGCACGCTGCCATGATCGGCAACAGCACACGGTTTGGCCGCCAGGACGGGATCGAGGAAACCTGGCGGGTGATGCAACCGCTGCTGGATTCCGCGCCCCCGGTGCACACGTATGAGCCAGGATCGTGGGGGCCAGCCGCTGCTGAGAGCCTGACCGCCGAATATGGTGGCTGGCGCGCACCGTGGACCACGGCATGAGCACGAAATCGCAGCCATAGGGGCGGTGTCAGGAAAGCGACTGGCGACATCAGCGACGAACGCGTTCTTGTCACTCGTCGCCCACTGAAATCCAAAGGAGAAAGTGCAGTGAGTCAACAAGTCAGCAGGCGCGGAATCGGAGGAGCAAGCTTCGCCGGAACACTGCTCATCATCGGCGGCGTCCTCTGGATGGTGGAGGGCTTCGCTGGCATCGTCAGAGGCACGTCCTACATCGAGAACAAGAGCTACTGGATCACGACGAGTGCCGCTACCTGGGGATGGATCCACCTGATCGGTGGAATCATCGGGCTCGCTGCCGGTTTCGGCGTGTTTTCCGGAGCGGCCTGGGCGCGTTTGCTGGGCATCCTCATTGCGTGCCTTTCGATCGTGGTGAACTTCGCCTTCATCCCGTTCGCCCCGTGGTGGGCGATAACGATCATCCTCATCGACCTGTGGGTGATCCACTCGTTGTTCGTGCATCGACGGCTTGGCGACTGAGCCTGTGATGTCTCAGATGCCGGCACCTCCTGATGGCTGATTTGAACAGTCCCAGGACTGGGGCAGTCCCCAAGGCGAGCCAGCATGACGGTGCGGTCAGCGGACCGCCCCTGATGGATCCGGTCGCTGTGATCCGTTCCAAGCGGTACATCGGAGCGCTTGTGCTCGCGGCGATCGTGGGCATTCCCATCTCAGCCATCGCCTATGGCTTCCTTGCATTAGTCTCTGCGATCCAGCGATTGATATTCACCGAGCTGCCGAATCAGATGCTGGGAGGGCCTGCACCCGCGTGGTGGCCGCTGCCCTGGTTGGTGCTGTGCGGGCTGTTGGTCGCATTGACCATCCGGTACCTGCCGGGCGACGGCGGACATTCGCCCGCACTTGGATTTCAGACCGGCGGAGGGCCGGCCACCGGGCGTGAGCTGCCAAGCATCATCCTCGCTGCCTTGGCGACGCTCGGCCTCGGCGCGGTGCTCGGGCCCGAGGCCCCCCTGATCGCGATTGGCGGCGGACTTGCTGCGCTGACCGTACGCCTTGCAAACAGGGACGCGCCACCGATAGCTCTGATGATGATGGCGTCGGCTGGCAGCTTTGCTGCGATCAGCACACTGCTCGGCTCCCCAGTGCTGGGTGCGTTCCTGATCATGGAGATTGCAGGCGTCAGTGGGATGACGCTGAGCCTGGTGGCGCTGCCCGGTTTGCTCGCGGCAGGCATTGGGGCGTTGGTCTTCGTCGGTCTGGACAACTGGACCGGCCTCGGCAGCTTTTCCCTCGCGTTGACGTCCGTGCCGCCGGCGGTGCCACCGACGTTGGCAACCCTGGCCTGGGCGGTGGTCATCGGAGCGGCAGCCGCCGTGCTTGGGTGGCTGATCCGGTCTGTTGGACTGTGGCTTCGTCCGATCGTTCACCTGAACCGAGTGCTGGTCACGTCGGCCCTCGGCCTACTCATCGGTTCTGCCGCAATGGCCTACCAGCTGATCTCCGGACAACCTTTCACACAGGTGTTGTTCTCGGGACAGGACGCGCTGCCTGAGCTGGTCGAAAAGGCCACCGACTACTCGGTAGGGGTGATGATCTTGCTCATCCTGTGCAAAGCCTTGGCCTACGGTCTCTCACTGAGCGCGTTTCGCGG
>DATFQP010000180.1:0-22022 GCA_035264145.1 Propionibacteriaceae bacterium | reverse complement strand
TCGAGCACCAACCAGTCCTGGGCGACCCGCTGCATCCACGTTCCGATGTTGGATACGAAGGACCCGGTCAGGTAGATCCGGTAGTTGTGGTTGGCCAGCGCGGTGAACATGCCGCCACCACGCGGTGTGTCCGCCGCCGGGCCGCTGCCCGAGCCCATCGAGGAGCCCTTCTGGGGGCCTCCTGATGGGTCGCTCACCAAGCCGGTCGACGCGTCGTTTCCCGGCCGCGTTGACGGGTCGCTCCCCAAGCCGGTCGAAGGGCCCCGGTTCGACGAGCTTTCCGTTCTTGTATCCACACTCATCCCGCATTCACCTTGTCCAGAATTTCGACCGCCCGGCGGAGCACGTCACGTTCTGCCGGGCTCAGTTCTGCTATTCGGGCGGCCAGCCATGCGTCCCGGCGCCGTCGATTCGCGAGCAACACGTCGCGCCCGGACGGGGTCAACGCGACCACACACTGCCGTCGGTCCTGTGAATCCGGCCGTCGGACGACGAACCCGCGCTCCTCGAGACCGTTGACAATCCTCGTCATCGAGGGCGGCTGAACCTTCTCCGCGGCGGCCAGCTCTCCCATCAGCTGGTCACCCGAGTTCAGCAGTACAGACATCACCGAAAGCTGATTCGAGTTGAGGTCAAGCGACTCGTCGCGCAGCTGGCGGAGCCGACGGGCCAGCCGGAGCACCGATGGTCGAAGTGCACTGGCCAGCCCCGCGATCGTCCGCAGATCTCTGCCTGCCAGGTCGGGGCTGAGGCGACTGATGTCAGGTACCGCCACTCCGCCGAGCATATGTTTAGCAATGCTAATAAGCAAGGCTAAGCAGTTGGCGAATACGGTCGGCGACCTCGCGGCACCTCCTCTCGGCCACGCTCGAGAGAAGGTGCCGCCGCGACGAATGAGTGCTGCGCAATGTTTGCGGCACTCTCGGTGGAGTGGGGTCGAGTGGTTCGGCGACTCGCTAGCTGACGAGCTTGGTGATGACGCCCTGGATGAAGTACAAGATGAACGCGCCGGCCACAACGTAGAGCAACGGGTGCACCTGGCGAGCCTTCCCCCGGACCATCTTCAGCACCACGTGGACGATGAACCCGGCACCGATGCCAATCGTGATCGAGAAGGTGAAGGGCATTAAGGCCATGGTGAGGAAGGCTGGTAAGCCGTCCTCGATGTCTGACCAGTTGACCTTGGTCACCTGGGTCATCATCAAGAAACCGACGAAGACCAGCGCCGGCGTCGCAGCCTCGGAGGGCACGATGTTGATCAAGGGTGCGAAGAACATGGCCAGCAGGAAGCCGATGCCGGTGACGACCGACGCGAACCCGGTACGTGCACCCTCAGCCACCCCTGCGGCGGACTCGATGTAGGCGGTGTTCGACGACACGGACCCCACGCCGCCGGCCGCCGCGGCCAACGAGTCCACCATCAAGATCGGTCCGAGGTTCGGTGGATGTCCACGCTCGTCGAGCAAGTCTGCCTCGGCAGCGACCGCAACAACGGTGCCCATGGTGTCGAAGAAGTCGGCCAGCAGCAGCGAGAAGATCAACAACAGCAGTGGCAGGAAGACGCCGGCGCGGAAGCCCCCGGTGGTTGAGGATGTGAAGGCGCCGAAGACATCCACGTCCCCGATGAGCTTCAGGTCGGGCAGCGCAATGATGTCGGTGAACTTGGGAACGTTCAGCGCCCAGCCCGACGGATTGTCCCCAGACTTGGCCCCGACGTTCACGATCAGCTCGAAGATCACCGCGACCACGGTGGCCGCCACGATGGAGATCAGAATGGCGCCCTTCACCCGCTTGGCAGACAAGATGGCGATCGCGAACAGCCCGAAGACGAAGACCAGCATCGGCCAGCCGATCAGGGAACCGTTGATGCCCAGCTCGACCGGCGGCGCTCCGGCCGGCTTGCGGACGATGCCGCCGTCGAACAGTCCGACGAAGGTGATGAACAAGCCGATGCCGACAGAGATACCCACGCGCAGCGATCGCGGCACGGCTCGGAAAACGGCTGCCCTGAAACCCGTCAGCACGAGGAGGGCGATGATCACACCCTCGAGGACAATGAGGCCCATTGCCTGCGGCCACGTCATCCGCGGCGCGATGGCGAATGCGAGCAAGGCGTTGAGCCCGAGGCCGGTCGCGATGCCGATCGGAAAACGCCCGATCACGCCCATGAGAATCGTCATCACCCCAGCGACAAAAGCCGTGGCCGCGGCCACCAAAGTGATGGCGGTGCTGACGTTCGCATCGATCACCGCCCGGGAGGCGTCCTTGTACGGCAGGCCCCCGAGCAGATTGCCCGAACCGTCAGGAGCCGTGCCGATGATCAACGGGTTCAGCGCGATGATGTAGGCCATCGTGAAGAAGGTCACCAGACCGCCACGAATCTCTCGACCGACTGTCGAGCCGCGCTCAGTGATCCGAAAGTAGGCATCGAAGGCGCTCACCGAGGTGTTGTCGCGTTCGATCGGAGCTGCCTTGGGGGATTTCGTCACCATGACCACGCATCGTAGGGCTAGCCGAGCTACAGCAGTGTCTCGTTGCGCGGGGCGATCAGGGTCCGAAGGCGAAACGCTCCTCGTGCAGCTGCCGTCGCGGAAAGCCACTGCGGAGCAGGCTTTCTCGCACCGCCGCGGCCAGCCTGGCTGATGCGCAGAGGTAGATGTCGTGGTCGCGAAGGGCGCCGACCAAATGGTGCAGGGAATGGGCGGTCAACTGGTTCGCAGGATCGGACGACGGACCGGTCAGATAGATCACTCGGCTGCGCTTACGCTTTGCGACCTCGTCCAGCTCATCCTTGAGCACGAGATCGGCCTCCCGCGGCGCCCGGTAGATCAGCGTGACATCCTCCCCTGGCAGGTCAAGCGTCTCGAAGAGTGTTCGCATCGGAGTGATTCCGACGCCGCCTGCGATCAGCAGCACCTTCGCCCTACGGCGCCGCCGTCCGGTCAGGGCACCGTACGGGCCCTCAGCCAACACCAGATCGCCCGGCCTCAGGTCCTGCATTGAACGGGAGCCGGCTCCGAGTGCCTTAATCGTGATCCGGAGCCGGTGACCGCTCGGGGGCGCAGAGAGCGAGAATGGAAACGCCGATCGCCAGTGGGCGAGGGTCAGGAACCGCCAGCGGAAGAACTGCCCCGGTTCGGCGCGCAGCTCATCCAGATGGTTGCCGCGCATCAGCACGCTGACCACATCGTCTGACTCACGAACTACTTGTTCGACGCGCAGCCGGTGGCGCCACAGCTGGTGCAGCGGCTGGACCACGCGATAGCGGAGGACCACCGCAAAGGTATAGGTGTAGAGCAGGCTCCAGGCGATCTGCAACCACCGCTGGCCGGCCAGCGCCGGTCCGGCCAGCTGGTGAGTGAAGCCCAGCCCCACGGCGAGATAGCCAAGCAGGTGGAACACATGCCACATTTCGTACGAAAGTCGCCGACGAATCCACCGCATCGATGCGATCCCCATCACCAGGAACAGGCCGGTACCAAGGGTTGCTGTCACGAGCCCGGGCCAGGCCGACATTTCCAGCCACGCCGACCACAAGCCGCCACCACGGACCTCCGCCCAGGCCACCAAGGCCATGACCGTGTGTGCCACGGCCAGACCGATGACGAGTGGTCCAGCGAAGCCATGCCAACGCGCCAGTTTGTCCGCACCCACTACGCGCTCCAGAACGGGCGCTCTGGACATGATCAACAACATCACGGCGGCGCCGTAGCCGGCCGCCATTCCCGTGACGTGCGCCACCAGCGCGGCGTCGAAGACCTCAGGAGGATGTGGGAGCAGCACGCCAAGGACGACCGCCGCCACGAGGCCCAGCAGCAAAGAGCCCAGAATCCAGTTCGCCGACGGTCGAATCCGCCTGGCGCGGCCCTGGGTGATCGCTGTCACGTGGTTGAGCCGGCGTCGGTGGAATTACTCACCGCCACGGGCGACACGCTAGGCGCGCTCATGGCCAGCTGCACACCGATGATCGTCGCCGAAAACATCATCAGGAAGGTGATGAGACGCAACATCCACCGGACGGTCGTGGCCTTGGGGGTTCCAAGGCGATCCGCAAGCCGGGCTATTTGTGGGAGCGGACCGCGGCTTGCTACGCCAGGGGTTACGACATCAAGGAACGCCATGACGGCTGTCCTCTTTCTCCGGGGGTCCCCGCCCCCCAAACACGTAGCCCCCCGTGGCTACTCGCTCACCTCTCCACCTCTCCATGGTTATGAAAGCTCAACCAAGAGCCCTAAAGCAACTCCCGTGAGCCGTCTCTTGTCACAAGGTGGTTAATTGCTGAGTGTTGAGCGCTCATTTCGATGCTTGTCTGGTATCGAAGCCATCAACACGACCCCATGAATGCTGGCCCTGTCGAGATTGGCCAGGGACGCCCTCAGCCGGTCAGCGGCCACCGATGCTTGGGGAATCTTGCGACGGCTGACCAGCCGTGAATCCTGGCCTGGTTGGAGGAATGGCCCCGTCAGTCGAAGAGGGTGTTGGGCTCATCCCATTCGATGGTTTCCCACGCCGGGCCGGGCAACTCGGCTCGCTTCATCGCCGTCACACTCGAGTGGGCACCGCATCCATGGTCGATGCTCACGACGGAGCCGTCGGACGGTGAGTAGGCATTGGCACAGACACCGAAGAGCACGCCCAGGCTGGCTTGCAGCCGGACGAAAAATCCGCAGGTTTCACAGACATCGGGTGCCAAGCGGGTCATGTCGTTGTCCGGGCCGCCCGGACCCGCCAGCCAGCGCTCGATGGCCTCCTGCCGACCGACGAATGAGAGCAGGCGCTCACGCCCCAGGCCCAGCTCAGCGACGACCGAACGGGCCAGGCTCTGCTCAGCGGGCTCGGCGTCAGCGGCCAGCTCGCCACCGGTGTAGCCGGGCTCGAGGCGCGGGTCCTCCTCGGGCGACGGCATCATGACTCCGGGCCTGACGTCACCCGGTTGGATCCGATCGGTCCACGGCAGCCACGATGCGGCCTGCAACGCACCAGGGCCCGGCAGCAGGACGACCTCGTTGACGGTGACCGTCTTGGCCCGCGACGCTCGTGCAACGGTCACCGACCACTGCCAGCCGCGGTATCCCGGGTGCGGGCAGGCAAAGAGGTGGCTGGCGACCCGTTCGCCCTCGGCGCGGCAGCCGAGATGATCACCGACACCCATCACCCCGGCCACCCCCAGCGCCACCTCGCGTGCGAACTCGACGGCCGCCTCGCACAAGGGGTCGATCTTCGCAGTGCGTGACCTTGACGGCATCGGCCTACAGCTCGAGCTCGTCGGCGACCGCGCGCAGCACGGAGGCCACCTTGGTTCCTGTGCGGGAGTCCGGATGCTTGCCGCGCCGGTAGGTGTTGCCGACACCGTCCAGCATCTTGATCAAGTCCTCGACGATCACCGTCATCTGTTCTGGAGGCTTGCGGTGGGCCTTGGCCAGCGAAGGCGGGGGCTCAATCAACCGCAGCGAGAGCGCTTGCTCTCCGCGACGACCCTCGACCACGCCGAACTCGACCTTCTGGCCGGGCTTCAGCGTGCTCACGCCAGCCGGGAGTGCCGAGGCGCGAACGTACACATCGCCCCCGTCATCCTTGGTCAGAAAGCCGAAGCCCTTTTCGGCGTCGTAAAACCTCACCCTGCCTACAGGCACGTCACAGTCCTCGCTCGTCCCATTGCCAACCGGCGCCAAGCGTATCTGTTCCGGCGGACCCGCAAACTACGATGGTCACCATGGCGACGTGGGAGGACGGGCCGGAGTATGCGCCGCTGGCGCGCCCGGATGCATTCACCGAGCCCACGATCTCACCGCTGCCCTCCGGACCCCACAACGAGCAACTTGTGACCGCCGCACCGAAGGAGCGGCCTTCTTTCGCCGACCCGAGGGATTCGGTCGCACCGCTGGAGACCCTGATACCACCAATCAAGGCTTCACGTGACCCCGCCGAACCCTTCGACGTCGTGACGACCGCGCTGACTTCGGCAGATTCGGCGTGGGGGTCAGCCCACTGGACACGCCCGTCGGGTCCGGTGGCCGGTTCATGGGCTGCGGCACCGTCGGACCTGCATGCGTCGCCCGGGCCACCACCCAACGAACCGCTGATTCCGGCAGCCGGCCCCGTACCGACGGCCAACGGGTTTCCCGCGCCCGGCACCCCGGCTTGGTTTACACCGCCGGCACTACCTCAGCATGTGCCTAGCACTCCGGTGACGGCCAAGCACGTCCTCGACGCCATCACTCCAGGCGTTTACATCTCGCTGGCGATCGGTGGCTTTGTCTACCTCCTGTCTCCCGTCATGCTCGGCGTCGCGTTCGCGCTCTCCACCAGGATGGCCGTTGGCAGAGACCACGGGCGTCCCGCCTTTACGTTGGCGTTCTTCGTTGTCGGCTTCCTCGCAGTTGTGGGTGTCTTGAACATCCCGGCCTCGTTCGGCGACTGGTGGTCCTTCGTCGGCCTCTGGTCGCTGCTCATCTGCTGGCTGGTGCTGATCGCTCTCGCGTTGATCGTCCGCGCCGAGCTCCAACGACGGGCCGCAGGGCAGCCTCCTCCTCCGTCACCATGGGGCTGACGAAGAATTCGGAGCCGCGGACCCTGACCGAAGCGTTGCGCGCCTTCGATCTCGATCAGCTGACTACGCTGCTGGAACAGCGCGATGATCTTGGCGACCCCGTTCCACATGACCTGACCGAGCTGGCGGGCCGCGCCATTACCACGGCTTCTTTGGCTCGCGTCCTGGAGCATCTCAATGCCTTCCAGCGGCTGGTCATCGAAGGCCTGGCGGCGCTGGCTGACCCGTGCACGACCGGCGAGCTGGCGGAGTTGATCGGCCACTCTCGCCGTCGAGTATGCGACGTTGTGGATCAGCTGCGTTCCCTGGCGTTGCTCTGGGGCTCCGATGATCAATTGCACCTGGTACGGGGAGTTCGCACGGCGTACCAGCCGTACCCCGGAGGGCTGGCGCCGCCCTCTGCACAACCGCTCAGCCTCGAGGAGATCGAGACTGCGCTGGCCGGCTGCGATCACTCCGTACGGCCGGTGTTGGAGAAGCTGAGCTGGTCCCCTTCCGGAGCGCTGCGCCGTGCGGACCGGAAAGTGGATCCCGCTGCGGTGGCAACCCCGATCGAGCAGTTGCTGGCACACCGGTTGTTGCGGCCTCTTGATTCTGAGACGGTGATCTTGCCGCGCGAGGTGGCCTGGTACGTCCGCGGCGGACGGTTCTCGGCTGAACCGGTTCCGGCGGACCCGCCTCCGATCAACGGCGGAAGCCGCCACGTCGATGTGGTCGATCAGGCGGCGGCCGGGGCGGCGTTCGGCCTCCTGTACGACATTGAAGCGGCCGTACATGCGATCCAGGTCAGGTCCCATCGCGTGCTGCGTACCGGGGGGCTCAGCAGCCGCGACATGGCCGCATTGGCGCGCACTCTCGGCACCGACGTCGCCACAGCCACGTTCGTTCTCGAGTGTGCGGCGGCGGCCGGCCTGGTGGGAATCGGTGCCGGCAGCCGCCTTCTGCCCACGGCGGCCTGCGACCGTTGGCTGCCTCGCGAGCCACTGCAGCGTTGGCGAATGACCATTGCTGGATGGTTGGCGGTGGAGCGGCTGCCGTGGCGTTCCACAGAGGATGGGGCGCACGCGCTGGGGCACGAGGCAGCGGCGCCGGGCGCGTCGTCCGTCCGCAGCTTGATCATGGAACTGGTCCGAGACGCCGGGCCAGGCACCACCGTGGATATCGAGAGCTTGGCGACCGCGGCCAGCTGGCACCGCCCTTCGCTGCGTCACACGTTCGGCGAAGCAGGCCACTTGGTCGGTCAGATCTGGGTCGAGGCGGACCGGCTCGGTCTGGTGGCGTTGGACACCGTGTCCAGTTACGCCATCATGATCGACGCGGAGCAGCCGGTGCCACAGCGTCTGGTCGATCTGTTCCCGCAGCCGATCGAGGAGATCATCGTTCAGGCCGACCTCACAGCGGTGGCACCCGGCCCGCTGACCCATCAGGTCGCGCACGATCTGAGACTGATGGCGCAGCAGGAGTCACGAGGACCCGGTGGGGTCTTCCGCTTCAGCGCCGATTCGTTGGGTGACGCGTTCGACGCCGGGTGGAGCTCGGCCCAAATCTTCGAGTGGTTGAGCCGTCACTCGACCACCGGGATTCCGCAGCCGCTCGGCTACCTGGTCGATGACGTCGCCCGTCGCCACGGCAGCGTCCGGGTCGGCACGGCGACCTCGTACGTGCAACTCGACGATCCGGCCGATGCGGCCGCTCTGCTGGTACACCCATCGGCGAGCACATACCGGCTGCGGGAACTGGCGCCTGGCGTTGTGGCAGCAGCCGCTGAACCGGAGGAGTTGCTCGAGCTCCTCCAGGACCTGGGCCATCGGCCGACGATCGAAGAGGATGGTGGCCGGGCAGCAACGGTGCCGATGGAGCTGCGAGCACGGACGCCGGTTATTCGGCCCGCCACTGCTTCACGATCAGCGACAGACGTCGCCAAGACGATTCTGGCTGGAGAAACGGCCGGCTCCGCGGCTAGCGAACTGGCGCAGGCCACCATGGAAGCACGCCCGGTACATGTCGCCTACGTGACGTCCGATGGCAGTCCCGCTGAACGTGTGTTGAAGCCGCTCGATCTGGCGGCGGGCACGATCCGAGGCCTCGACCGGCATAGTGCACAGGTGGTTAGTATCCCGCTTTCCCGGATCTCGGCGGTGCGGCCAGTTTAAGATCGGCGATACGGCCCAGCACAACTAGAATGATGCCCGTGCGCCCCGTGACGATCCGACGACTTCTGGTCGTGGGCGTGTGCGGCTTGGGTGTAGGGTGCCTCTATCTAGCCCCCAGTGTGGCCAGGTCGCCTGATCGGGCGGCGCCCCGAGTCTCCGAGGATCGGCCGATTGTGCGTCCCTCGACCACTGCCAAGCCCGCCGCATTTCAGTCGACGACTGGACAGCGGAGCCCTCTCCCACAGGCCGAGGGATCCCGAGCCTGGGACCCAAAGGACGATCGCGATGATCTGGCCAGCAGTTCACCGACGGAGTGGACGCCCAAGGCCCAGGCCAGCCGTTCGGGCGCGACGGCGTTCGACCCTCAGCAGAAGGCCAGAGACGATACCCCTCCGGGACCGGTTGGGGGGATCCGGTTTGGGCCGGTGACGCCAACAGAGCTCACCGTCCGCTGGGCGCCGGCGCAGGACGATACCGGAGTCGTCGGTTATCGCCTTTGGCTCGACGGCTTCACGGTGGCGACCACGGCGCAGACCGAGGCCACGGTGAAGTGGTTCAACGACGATATGGGACAGCACGTGATTCAGCTCAAAGCATTGGATGCGGCGGGCAATCTAAGCACGTCGGTGCAGAGCGTTCTGGTGACCAGGCCGACGCCTGAACCCACGCCGGAACCAACGCCGGAGCCGACCCTGGAGCCGACCCCGACCGATTCGGAGTCCGAGGCGCCGAACGACACCCCCAAAGGCAAGCCCGATGGCAAGCCCACCGAGCGGCCACACAAGGTGCATCCGCTGAACGGGGATGGTTGATGGGGAGCGCGCCGTCCGCCGGACCGCTCGTCGTCCAGTCCGATCGCACACTGCTCCTCGAAGTTGATCATCCAGACGCCGACGCCTGCCGGATTGCGATCGCTCCCTTCGCCGAGCTCGAGCGTTCGCCGGAGCATATTCACACGTACCGGCTGAGCCCGCTCGGCCTGTGGAACGCGCGAGCCGCCGGCCATGACGCGGAACAGGTGGTGGATGCGCTGCTCCGCTTCAGCCGCTATCCCGTGCCCAGCTCTCTCCTGGTCGAGGTGGCCGACACGATGGACCGCTACGGCCGGCTGCGGATCGAGAAGCACCCCACCGCTGGACTGGTTCTGGTCAGCAGTGACCGCCCGGTGCTGACGGAAGTGTTGCGCAGCACGAAGGTCAAGGGGCTGGTCGGAACCCAGCTCGACGCGGACACCGTCGTCGTTCATCCGTCGGAGCGCGGTCATTTGAAACAGGTCCTGCTCAAGCTTGGGTGGCCTGCAGAAGACCTTGCCGGCTACGTCGACGGGGAGGCGCACTCGATCGACCTGCACGAGTCAGGCTGGTCCGTGCGTGCTTATCAGAATCAGGCGGCGGACTCGTTCTGGCACGGCGGCTCAGGAGTCGTGGTGCTCCCGTGCGGGGCGGGCAAGACCATCGTAGGTGCCGCGGCCATGGCGCGCGCCAAGTGCACGACGTTGATCTTGGTCACGAATACGGTGGCGGCTCGGCAGTGGCGAGACGAGTTGATCAAGCGGACCACGCTGACCGCCGACGAGATCGGAGAGTACTCGGGGGCGAAGAAGGAGATCCGGCCGGTCACCGTTGCCACCTACCAAGTGATCACCACCAAGCGGGGCGGCGTACATCCGCACCTCGACCTGTTCGATGCGCGAGACTGGGGCTTGATCATCTACGACGAGGTGCATCTGCTTCCCGCACCGGTGTTCCGGATGACTGCGGACCTGCAGGCCCGCCGAAGGTTGGGCCTGACCGCCACGCTCGTTCGGGAGGACGGCCGCGAAGGTGATGTCTTCTCCCTTATCGGCCCCAAGCGCTTCGATTCACCGTGGAAGGACATCGAGGCTCAGGGCTACATCGCCCCGGCAGACTGCGTAGAGGTGCGGGTCACGCTGACCGAGGCTGAGCGGATGACCTACGCCGTGGCAGAGCACGACGTGAAGTATCGGTTGGCCTCCAGCGCTCAATCGAAGACCGACGTGGTGGTCGACCTGGTGGGTAAGCATCGCGGCATGCCGACCCTCGTGATCGGGCAGTACGTCGATCAGCTCGAGGAGCTGGCAACCAGGCTGGATGCGCCGTTGATTACGGGGGACACAACCGTACGGCAGCGCGAGCGGCTTTACGAGGCCTTCCGGAAGGGCGAGGTGCAGTTGCTGGTCGTCAGCAAAGTCGCCAACTTCTCCGTCGACTTGCCAACCGCGCAGGTTGCGATCCAGGTATCCGGGGCCTTCGGTTCCCGACAGGAAGAGGCGCAACGGCTCGGGCGCCTGCTCCGGCCCAAGTCGGAAGGCACGACCGCACGGTTCTACGCCGTGGTCGCCCGCGACACCGTGGACACCGACTTCGCCGCCCACCGCCAGCGCTTCCTCGCCGAACAGGGCTACGCCTATCGCATTCTCGATGCGGAGGACGCCCTCTCCGCCGATTGACGCCGACGTCGGCTACTGGCGTTCATCTGCCGCGGATAGTGCGTCTAGTTCTGAGCGACGGCTTGCTCAGCAGGCAGCCCAGATTCAACTCCTGCCGTCGCGAGGTCAGGTACGGCAGGCACTGCGCTCAGGTCCGGCACTGCGGCCGGCCGCCTGTCTGCGGCCGGCGCTACGCTCACGTCCGGCCGGCACTGCGGCCGGCGCTACCCTCAGGTGTACAGAGCCACTCCGGGAGGATCGATGGCGGAGATCACCAAGAGGCGAGCCCGACGTGCGGCCAAGCGGGTCGAACGACAACGCCGGGCTGCTATCGCCGCCCGCTCTCCGCTGAAGAGGAAGCGCGGGCCGGGCTTTCCTGGCTTGCCACCGAGCGGGCCTGACGATCTTGATGGTGGCGCCGGAGTACGGGAGCCGCGGCGGCCATTCCCGCATCAACCCGCGGGCGCGGTCGAAGTCGAACCGGTGACATTCGACAATCTCGATATCGTCGCTACCCCGCTGCCCTGAGAGCGCTGGCATCATCGGGTTCACAAAGACCGTGCAACCGAGCAACGCAGACCATTGATCGTCGGGATGGCAATCAATGGACGTCGAGGACGGTTGACTCCTCCTGGGTACCGAGATCGATCGGCCAAGAGTCCGGCTGGCCAGCCAGGGACCACAGCTCGACCAATTCCTGCGGCCAGATCCACTCGGCTGTGTGCCGGAGGTCGTCGTGTGACCACCAGCGGTACTGCTTGATGGTGATCCGCTCATCTTCGGTGTGCGCCGAGATGTCGACCTCGAACGGGGAAACCATCGCGAGGTAGAACGATTCGTCTTGTTCGAGTACTTGATCGGAGTAGCCGTGGACCACGTGACGGACCGCAATCGGCCCGACCAAATCGTGTTCGGTCAGGACACACCCCGTCTCTTCGGCTACTTCTCTGATTCCTGCCTGAAGGTCGCTCTCACCATCGTTGACGCCACCTCCCGGTGTCACCCACCACCGGGTGTCGGGCACACCGGGATCGCTGTCCTCGAAGAGCAATGTCCGATCACGGTCAATGAGAATCACCCGTACCGTCGACCGGCTTTTGCGCGGCCGATCAGCCGGATTCGCGACCGGGATGTAGCTGCGCTCTCGCTGGGACGAAGACACAGCTCACACCCTACGATTACCTCGGACGGAAAGAGGGTCGCTTGTGGAAACACCCGACTGGGATAAGCCGCTCCAAGCAGCCTCCCGCGCGGCCATGGATTTCCTCCACGGCCTGCCAATGCGCCCGGTGGGCGCCAACGTCTCCCGAACGGATCTGCTCAGTAGCCTGGGCGGCGGCCTTCCGAACGAAGGACTTGACGCCGCGGAGGTGATTGAAACCTTGGCCCGAATTGCCGAGCCTGGACTGATCGCCACCCAAAGCGGCCGATTCTTCGGCTTCGTGATCGGCGGCTCCACGCCGGCGAGCATCGCGGCGGATTGGCTGACCTCGACATGGGACCAGAACGCCGGCCTTTCCCTGCTGGCTCCGGCCGCAGCCGTCGTCGAGGAGATCACCGGGCGATGGCTCATCGAGTTGCTCGGACTTCCCGAGAGGGCATCCGTCGGCTTCGTCACCGGGGCCATGATGGCCAACTTCACCGCCTTGGCGGCGGCCCGCCACGCCGTCCTCGCCCACGCCGGCTGGAATGTCGAGACGGCCGGCTTGGTGCAGGCACCGCATATCCGGGTACTGGCCGGCCGCGACCACCACGACACCATCGATCGCGCGCTCCGCTTTCTGGGCCTCGGCACGGACTGCCTGGTCACCGTCGACTCGGACGCCACCGGCCGGATGCGAGCCGATGATCTTGCACTGAAGCTGGCTGAGCGCGAGGGACCGACGATTGTCTGCGCCCAAGCCGGCTGCGTGAACGGTGGCAGCGTCGACCCGCTCGCGGCGATCATCGACGTCGCCCACCATCACTCAGCCTGGGTTCACGTGGACGGCGCCTTCGGATTGTGGGCGTGCGCAACGCCGACCCTGCGACCATTGCTTGGCGGCGTCGAGCGTGCGGACTCCTGGGCAACCGACGCGCACAAATGGCTCAACGTCCCCTACGATTCCGGACTCGTCTTCTGCGCACATCCCGATCAACATCGAGCCTCGATGCAGATCCGGGCCGACTATCTCAGTCACGCGGAGCCTTCGGTCCGTGATCCGCTGGACTACAACCCCGAGTTCTCGCGCCGGGCCCGCGGGTTCGCGATTTACGCCGCCCTCCGCGCCCTGGGCCGGCGAGGCGTCGTCGATCTGGTTGAACGCTGCTGTGCACTGGCCGAGCATTTCGGTAAGCGGCTCAGCACGGCGGACGGCGCCGAGCTCGTTCTGCCAGTGTCGTTGAATCAGGTCGTCGTGCGCTTCCTCGCCGCCGACGGTAATCATGATCGACACACCCGCTCGGTTCTCGCCGCCGTGCAGCAGGAAGGGGTCTGCTGGCCCAGTCCTACCACCTGGCGGGGACGGGCCGCGATCCGCATCTCGGTGTCCAATGCGACCACCGATCCCGATGACGTCGATGCCTCGGTCGCCTCCCTGCTGCGCTGGCATCGCGAACTAAATTCGTAGACGGCTGCCCACCCGCCGGGTAACGTGCCCGGCGCCGCCCTCCAACCCGAGCAGATCGGAGGCCACTGCATGCCCGCTGCGGAGAGTGGGTCAGTGCTCGCCGCCGAACGGGCCCACCTAGCGAAGTCCCGCGCCGCGTTGCGACAGATGCGTGAACGTACTGCTGGACTGACCGCCATCGGCGGTGATCATGTGTCCACCGAGCATCTCAAGCAGGCGCTGTACCGACGGATGAAGGCACTCGAGGACTCCCCCGACGTTCCGCTGTTCTTCGGCCGGCTTGACTACGACACTGCCCGTGGAGCTGAGCAGAGCGAAACGCTCTACATCGGGCGCCGCCACGTCACCGGAGAGGCAGGCGGCGAACCTCTGGTGATCGACTGGCGAGCGGCCATGTCCCGGCCGTTCTATCAAGCGCGCCCGAGTGAGCCGATGGGTGTCTCGCTTCGTCGACGGTTCGGCTTCGCCCACGGACAGCTGACCGCGTACGAAGACGAGGATCTGACGCGCTCCAACGTCGCCAAGACATCAGCGATTCTGGAGTCGGAGATCGAGCGCCCCCGCACTGGCCCGATGCGCGACATCGTCGCCACCATCCAGCCCGAGCAGGACAGTATCGTTCGGGCAGACCTGAACCAATCACTCTGCATTCAGGGTGCACCGGGCACGGGCAAGACTGCGGTTGGTCTCCATCGCGCCGCATATCTGCTCTACGCCTTCCGCGATCAACTCGCCCGCTCGGGCGTCCTCGTCGTCGGTCCCAACGACAGCTTCCTGTCCTACATCGCCGATGTGCTACCAGCGTTGGGTGAGATCGACGCCAGGCAGGCCACGGTCAGCTCGTTGGTGTGTGCCGCGAACCGGGTGTCGGTTCGCGCTTTCGACACCGTGCCGGCCGCGCTGATCAAGGGTGATGCCCGGATAGCCGACGTCCTTCGCCGGGCCGTCTGGAGCCACCTCCGCACGCCGAGGGAAGCCCTCGTGGTTCCTCGGGGTGCTCACCAGTGGCGGGTCGGCGGCTACCTCGTCGAGGAGTTGATCGCGGAGCTGAAGCAGCGCGGCGTCCGTTACGAGGCCGGCCGCGCCATGCTGCCGCAGCGACTGGCTCACCAGGTGCTGCTGCGGATGGAGACCTCGGGCGACTCGCCCGACGACCGAGTGCAGAACGCCGTGGCCCGCAGCCGACCGGTAAGGGCTTACGCCGACGCTGTCTGGCCGGCTCTTGATCCGGCCAAGCTGATCTTGCGACTCCTCACCGACTCGGAATTCCTGGCCACGAGCGCCCAGGACATTCTGACCGACGGCGAGCAGGCCACCATCTCGATGACCAAACCGGCCAGATCAGTATCGGCCGCCAGGTGGACGCTGGCGGACGTGATCTTGATCGATGAGGCCGCCGATCTGCTGAACCGGACCCCCAGTCTCGGACACGTGATCGTTGACGAGGCGCAGGATCTGTCTGCGATGCAACTGCGTGCGGTGGGCCGCCGGGCCACGACCGGCTCAGTCACCGTGCTCGGCGATCTTGCCCAGGCCACGACACCTTGGGCGACCCGCTCATGGGCGACATCCCTTCGACACCTCGGACACCCGCAAGCCACCTTGGACGAACTGGTGGCCGGCTTTCGGGTGCCGGGAGCGGTGATCGACTTCGCGGCACGATTGCTGCCGACGATTGCTCCGGCGCTCACTCCGCCTCATTCGGTCCGCCGGCACCGCGGTGAGCTGGACCTGCGCCATGAGGCCCAGACGGAGTTGGCGCTGATCACCGCCACGACCCAAGCACTCGACAACGAGGGCACGGTCGGGGTCATCGTGGCGGACGCGGCAGTCGCCCGCGTACGCAAGCTCTTCGAGCGGGAGGGCATCGGATATGACCTTCTGGGCGATGACGTCCAGATCTTCGACTCCCGCGTCGACCTGGTGCCGGCGACGTTCGCCAAAGGCCTCGAATTCGATCATGTGGTGCTGCTGGAGCCCGCCGATATCGTCACCGGTGAGCCAGACGAAGTCACCGGTCTCCGCCGCCTTTACGTCTGCTTGACCCGGGCGGTCACCTCGCTGGTCATCGTGCACGCTGGGCCGTTACCCGAGCCGTTGGCGGCCTAGCGAGATCCTGTGACGCCTTCTTGGGGCAGGTGCCCCCTGGGCTAGTCGCGGACACCTCTCGCGCAGGAACGGGCGAAGTCGTAGCCGGACCTCTTGTCGAGGTTTATGGACCACGTGGACAGTCCGCGTGCCGCTGGCGCCTGTGCGCGTAACTGTTCCCAAATCATGCAGACGTCTCGCGGACTTTGCTCGCCCGTGTCGGTCGGAGTGTTGACAGTCATGAATCCCATGGCCACCTTGTGCTGACCGACCACCTGACCCCAGCCGAGCGTGCGGGAAACGATCCATGACGAATCCACATCACCATGGTTGTAAAACTGGGGGCTCGCCAGATCCAGCACATCGGTGATGCGCACGGCAAGCTCCAGCTGCTCGCCCTCCCGCTCCTTGTCCAGCAGTGGAGCCATCGTTATCACGAAGTCGGAACCGTAGCGCTCGGTCAGATCGTGAGTGGCTTGAGCGATCTGAGTCGGATCGATTCCGTGCTCCAAGTCCCAATCGATGCCTTGAAAATGATAGCTGTCAATGATCTTCGACAGGCTCCGGACCAGGGCCCGCCGTTGCGTGTCCGTCCGGACGGTAAGCCCACCGTCATCCCAGCCACCGACGGAGAGCAGGACCGGCCGACCGCTTCGATTGAGCGCATCGACGTCGCGAATGAAGGACGACTTGGACTGTACAGATTGAGAGAAGGTGACCTTGCCGCTGGCGTCACCGATCGCGAAAGCGGCGAAAATCAGGTTGTACGCCGCCGGTACGTCCCGTAGTCGCACCGAAGGATCACCCCAACTCTGCCAATATCCCGCCACAACCCGGGGAGGTAGATCGGCGTCCGATGCGCCGGTCGAGGTGGTAGGCGGGCTTGCCGGGACTGCCGCACGGGGTCCGGGAACCAGGGGCGCCGAACCGGTAGGGACCACCAACGCGGTGACCACGATGGCGGTCACCGCCCCACTGGCAACGAGGGGTCCGGCTAGCGGCGCCGCCCTCTGGCGTCCACGGCCCTGCCGCTCCGGTGGTGATGTGACGTGCCCCCTGCCGATGGTCTCCAGCCAACCCAAGAGGACGACGGGCAGCAGAAGAATGGCGAGCGCAAGCCCGATTTGCCCGAGGCGGGCCGGGATGCCCGGCGATAGATCGCCGTAGGCGGCGGTGAGCTGGCTGGAGATGGAGAACGCCGGAAAACTCCACAAGAAGATCGTGACGGCGCAATTCCGGCATGCAATCAGTGCCGTGGACATCCAGGAGGGTGGCACCCAGGACCCAGCTGTGTGGCCGAGTCGGAGCAGCAGGATTACTGCACCCGCTCCCCAGATCGAGCTGGCCAGCGGTAGCCCTGCGAGATGTGCGGCTGTGATGGCATCTGCCGATCCCGTGGCCAGCAGCCCACCGGTCATCAGGGCAGCCGGCACCAAAATCACCCGGGTCAGCGGCATTCTGCCGATCCGGCCGTCCTGGTAAGCAAAGCCGATCAGCCAAAGACCACTGAAGATCGCAAGGTTAACCATGACCTCGCCGATGCCGCCGCTCGGATCCCAGACACCGGAACAGGCCAGGACCAAGCCGACAACCGGCAGGGACAAGGTCCGCAGCGGCCACCGGCGGAAGGACCAGAGCAGCGGCCGACTGAGCATAGTCAGCCACAGGTAGGCCGGCACGAACCAAAGGGAACCAGTCCAAGCAGTGCCCGAGGCATCGGTGGGAGGTTCGAAGATGGGGACGACCCAGAGCCACAGCGTCTGCCAGTCGAGTGGTGGCTCGATGCCGGCTCCCGATCCGTGCCGCATCATCAGCGGGATGGCTACGGCTGCCAGACCCCAGACCGGCAACAGCACCCCCAAGGATCGCCTGGCGAGCACTACCCATGGAGAAGCTGGCGAGCGCTCGAGTGCCGCGGCCATCGCAGAACCCGCAAGAGCGAAGCCGATGGCGGGAAAAGGGATGACGATCGCGGTCCACTTCCATCCGAACCACAGATAGGCGACTGCTCCAGCCAGCGCGACGACGCACAGCAGATCAAGGTAAGAGTTCCGCGACGCAATCGACGGGCGATTCTCGGTGCTAGCGAGGTCCGTCATCGGTCGACTCCGCCAACGCTGAGGACCGCTTGCTCAGCCGTGATCGCCGGAGCAAGGCCGATGTCCAGCGTCCCCGTGCGAGCCACTTTGTTCCAGCCTGCGCGAACGCCCCGGACGGCCATGTAGAGCGCGGTGTAGAGCAGGTACGCGCGCAAGGGTTCATACACCAGGCGGTAGACGGGAACGATGAGCAAGTGCCGCCATGGCTCCCGCATCACGACGATGCCCACCGCGGTGACTGCTAGGTGAGCCACAAGAAATAACGCGAAGTAACCGAGGACGACATCCATCCCCTGCTGCTGGGCTGTGCGGATACCCATGAACGCAATGAATGGGAGAAAAAGGAGCGGGGTGGCGATTGACATGAGGTAGTGCGGCAGCACATACCAGCCGAGGTATCCGTAGCGTGCTCGAAACAGCATCCCTTGGTGTTTGTAGATCGCCTGCAGGGTGCCGAAGGTCCAACGCACCCGCTGGTCGAGCAACATGTCGGTGGTTTCGGGCGCCTCGGTATAAGCGAGCGCCTCGTCATCCTGCGTAATCCGCCAGCCCGCCCGATGGAGCGACAACGATAGATCACAGTCTTCGGCCAGGGTTGCGTGGGTGTAGCCGCCGACGTCCAGGATGGCTGTCTTCCGCCAGGCGGCACACGCCCCAGGCACGATGCTGATGGCGCCCAAGGCGTCCTGCGCCGCGCGCTCCACACCGATTTGGGTCAGGTATTCCAGCGCCTGCCACCGGGTGAGCAGGTTCCTTTTGCGGTTGCCGACGCGAACGACCCCGGCCACCGCGCCAAGCCGGTTCGATTTGTCCGCGGCGAAGTGCCGGACAAGATTGCCGATCGTTGCCGGCGTGAGCGTCGTGTCCGCGTCCAAGGTGACAATGATTTCGCTAACTGCCTGGCGCAGACCTGCATTCAGGGCGGCTGCCTTGCCGGCGTTCGCCTGGTCGATCAGCCTTACGCGAGGATCACGCTGGGAGATGCGGCGGATCTCCTGCGCCGTACCGTCGGTACTCCCGTCATTGACGGCGATGACCTCCACCAGGGGATAGCGCGAACCTAGGACAGAGGCGAGGGTGCGGGCGATCACCCGCTCTTCGTTGTACGCGGCAAGGACGACGGAGACCGGAAGACCCAGATCCCTCGCGGACGGCCAGACCATGTTGTCGCGGTGACGTCGGCGCTTGACGGCAAGGAGGCAGTTGATCAACCCGATCAGCACCACCGAGGTCACCGCCAGAACAAAGAGGGCACGGATCAGCGCGTTTGGCCAGACGAACCACACTTGGACCAACCTCAGGATCAGCTTGTCCCATATTGTCGGCTGCACGTCGGCAACTCGGTCCTCTAGCCACGGCTGCACCTGCGGCATGGTTTGGAAGGTGTAACCCTCGGCCTTGGCGTAGGCGATCAATCTCGCCACGTAGTCGAGGGTGACTTCGCGCTTGGTTCCCCCGCCGTCGTGCAGCAATACAGTGACGTTCTGCCCAGTCAATGTCGGGAGGGGCATCTCGCCGGTCAGCTCACCTGAGGCGTAACGCCAGTCTTCACTGTCGTAGTCGTGGGAAGCGACCAGATAGCCGTATTGCTGAGCACGCAACAGGCCTTCGATGGCCATTCGGATGGACCGCTCATCATCACCTTGATAAGGCGCCCGAAAAAATCCGACTTTCTTGCCGGTCACCGCCTGGATTACGTGGTCGGTCAGGGTCAATTCAAACCGCGCGCGCCAATCAGCCGCGCTGCTCACGTCGACATGGGTTAGCGAATGGTTCGCTACAGCGTGCCCCTCGCGGACCTCGCGCCGGAATATCTCAGGGTTCTGCGCGATCATTGTGCCGGTCGCGAAGAAGGTGGCCGGGACATGCTCGGCGGACAACAGATCTAGAAGTTCGGGAGTCCACTTTCGATCGGGCCCGTCGTCGAAGGTCAACGAGATTGTGCGCTGCGCTTTGGCCGCATAGCCGAAGCGCTGGATGACATAATCGCTCTCCCCGATGCGTTGCTCCTCCGCTGCGGTGAACGTCGACTCGAGCCTATTCGAGAACGGGTCGATACCGAAAAGCTGGCCGGCGTCGCGTCGAATGTGGAGGACTCGCACGAGCGGGCCTTGACCAACAACCGGCAGCTGCTTGCCGGTTGTCTCACTGGTCACTGGCGGACCAGGCGACTGTCTGGTGCTCGACAAGGCCGGCGCATCCGCCAAATGCGGGATGGCGATGACGAGACCCACCCCTAGTAGGACTACCAAAAGCCCCGTGAGGATGCGTACTTTGTGCCATCGACGCCCGGTGGGGTCGACGAAGATGACCTGTTCGGCCGCCCCGAGGGCAGGGTCATTAGGTCTCAGTATCGAAGGCTTCATGCTGAACTCGAGAAAAGGTAAGAGCTGGTTAGCGGTCGGATCGGCCCCCCCGGCGACCGACGTAGAGCTGGGTTACCCATTTAAACCCGGAGTATCCAGAGTAAAAAATTCAATCTCAATTGGCGGTCAGCGCACAGCATCTGAGCGGCAGTGCCCATTGCGGGCCACCCTTACCAGACTTTTGAACCGCTCTCTATTCCTCAACCGCCGGGCAGCACATCGCGCACGAAGTGCACATCGTGCTGGCGGGACCCTCAGCCCAGAGAGGGCGGCTCATTGACGGGCAGCCGAACGACGAACCGAGTGTCACCTGGCCGAGAGACGACCCGAAGATCACCGCCGTGTCGCTGGGTGACCACCCGGTAGCAGATGTCCAAACCCAATCCCGTCCCTTGGCCGACCGGTTTGGTCGTGAAGAACGGCTCGAAGATCTTGGTGTGCAGATCCTCAGGAATTCCGACTCCGGTGTCTCCGATCTCCACCACCACATGATCGTCGTCGCGCCGGGTCCGGACGGTCAGCGTGCCGCCCTCGGGCATGGCCTGAATAGCGTTGTCAATGAGATTGGTCCACACCTGATTGAGCTCCGCGGGATGCGCGGGAATCAGCGGCAGGTCTGGAGCGAAGTCCTTGAGCAACGCGATCTTGCCGGACTCTTTGATCTTGTAGTTCAGCATGGTCAGCGTGCTGATCAGGCCGTCATGCACGTCGATCTCCTGATGTGCGGCGCGGTCCAGCTGCGAATACTGTTTGGCCGCTCCGACCAGATGGGAGATGCGCTCGGTGGAGTCCTCGATCTCCATCATCAGTTGCTCGGTCTCCAGCGCATAGGTCACCCAGTGGATCCCGTCGGACAGCAGCTCCGACGGCAGCGTGTCTGCGATCTCGTCCAGCCAGGCCTCGTCGACCCCGGCGGCGACCAGGGTGGCGGCGAGATCCCAGCCATCACCGACACCATGATCATCAAGCCAGTCGCCGATGACGTCCTCGGCGTCCGCGACCTGCATCGGTGAGAGCTTCTCGGCCTTGGCCATCTTCTCGACGGCAACCTCCTGCAGTTCGGTCAGCACGGTCAGCCCCTCGGGATCGACCTTGGCCGTCGCCAGGTGGGCCAGCTTGCGCCGCATTTTGCTGACACGCTCACGAAGGGCCGCGGTCGCCCGTACTGCTGCGGCGGCCGGGTTGTTGAGTTCATGGGTCAGGCCCGCAGATAGCCGGCCCAAGGACAGCAGCCGTTCCCGAGCCCCGATGGCGGACTGGCTGTTGCGGAAGCCGACCATCAGGCCTTCGAGCAGGTGCATCGCCATCGGGAACCAGACACGGACCTTCTCTCCGAAGTCTGTCCCATCGATCACCCAGAACTCGCAATCAGTGACGGCACGCACCGAATTCGGATAGCGCCAGGTGTCGGGGGTGCGGACGAACGCCTGGGTGGCGCCGCTGTAGACGCCACGTTGGTTCGTCCGCACGGTCTCGACCTCGGTGTCCTCCACCCGCCGCAGCATGGACAAGGTGCCGGAGAGGAGGACGAAGAAGCACGTCGCGTCTTCTCCCTCTTCGTAGACGCTGGTCCCCCCGGACCGCAGTTCCACCCGGCCACGCTCACTCAACCAGTCGAGCTGATCCTCCTCCAGCGCTTCGAAGAGGAACAGCGTCTTCAGTTCGGCGGGACTCAGTCGAGGGGGTTCGTCCATGATCGACTCCTACT
>DATFQP010000179.1:0-2348 GCA_035264145.1 Propionibacteriaceae bacterium | reverse complement strand
TAGGCGTCAAAGGGCTCCTGTGCCGGCACCGCAGTGGCAGGATCAGCCGAAGGAAGGAGCGTCCTCGTAAGCGGCGCAGAGAATAAGGAGAAGCTCAGAACGCGGGGATTTCGGGTCCGGAGGTGGCAGTTCTCCACCCGCCCTGTTCGTCGGATAAGTCGAGCCTGCCCGGTCCTATCTCTGGCCGGACCCAGGAAAAGGAGAGAGACGATGTCGCTGAACACTGAAGAAAAGGAAGGTAGTAAATGATTCTGGTTACCGGAGCGACCGGCAACGTCGAGCGCGAGGTGGTGAAGGTGCTGCTGGAGGATGGCAAAAGGTGGTGGCGGTCACCTGCAATCCCGCCGTCGCTGAGCTGCCCGGCGGCGCCCATGTGATGGGCGGCGACCCCTCGCACCCGCAGGCGCTGACGTCGGCCCTGCGCGGTGTCAAGGCGGTCTTGATCAGCCCGTCCGCCCTCGGGGACGCCACTGCCGGAGCCGCCACCGCCGAGCTGCTGGCGCTGGCGGTCGAGCAGAGCGTGGAGCGGGTGGTAGCACTGTCAGCAGTGACCGTGCAGTACGCTGCCGGGTATCGGCGCTTCGCCGACGCTTTCAAGGCACTCGAGGACGCCATCAAAGCCTCCGGTCTACTGTGGACCTTCCTGCGGTCCGCTGATTACGCCGCCAACACCGTGGCCTGGGCGCCGCAGATGCGCTCGGCCAACGTCGTGCGGGGCGCCTACGGCGACGCGGCGACCTCGACGATCCACGAGCGGGCCGTCGCGGTGATCGCCGCACGGGCGCTGGTGAACTCGGCATATGCCGGACACTCCTACGTGCTCACCGGCCCGCAGTCACTCACCCAACGCGACAAGGGCCGCCTCATTGGCGAGGCCATCGGCAAGGAGTTGTCCTTCGAGGAGCCTCCCCCCGAGCAACTCCGCCAGGCTATACTCGCCCAGGGCCTTCCCGAGGACGTCCCCGACAGGTTGCTCGGCTCCCTGGCCGACTACGCCAAGCAGCCGGGACCGTCGTCGGGCACCGTGGAGCAGGTTCTCGGCCGCCCCGCACTCACCTTCGCCGAATGGGCAGCCGAGCACGCCGCCGCCTTCCGAAACCGACGGGAACGCAACGGCAATTATGAGCGTCTCGCAGCAGGAGACGATCGACTAGTAAGCACTCATTACCAAGGAGCAACAGATGAAACTCACGATCTTCGCAGCGACCGGTGGTATCGGTCGGCAAGCCCTCGAGCAGGCCGTCGCCGCAGGGCACGATGTAACCGCAGTCGTACGGCACCCGAAGAAGCTGTCCATACAGGTACGCACAGTCACGGCCGATCTGGCGACTCCGGACGTGGAGGCGCTTGAGTACGCAGTCGCCGGAGCCGACGCGGTGCTCTCCGGCCTTGGTCCAAGATCGAATTCTGAGGCGGGAATCGCTTGGCGGGGCACGCGGGCCATAGTCCAAGCGATGCAGGCAACGGACGTACGACGCATCGTCGTTGTCAGCGCCGCGCCGATCGGTACCGTGCCTTCGCCTGGCCGCCCGAAGCCGCCAAAACACGACCCAGGCGACGGGTTCTTCATGCGGAACCTGTTCGGCCCGTTGGTAAAAGCCGCGCTTCGCAAGCACTATGCCAGTCTCGCGCTGATGGAGGACGTCCTGCGGAACAGCGGCCTTGACTGGACTATTGTACGACCGCCACGGCTGACCGACGGGCCACTGACCGGCACCTACCGGAGGGCGTACGGGCAGAACCTGAGGCGCGGCTTCCTCATTTCACGCGCCGACGTCGCCCATCTCATGCTTAGGGCGCTCGAGCAACCCGAGACGATCAAGCAAACCATCGGCATCGCCTACTAATGGATTCAAGGACTGATCGAGGCTTTTGCCTAGAAAGGAGTAGTTTGATGGATTCGGTCACCGAGGTGGTGGTTGTGGGGGCAGGTCCGACTGGCTTGATGCTGGCTGGCGACCTTGCCAGAGCCGGCGTCGGCTGCACGGTACTGGAGCGCCGTGCCGAGGAGACCAACTTGACCCGCGCGTTCGCCGTGCACGCCCGAACGCTGGAGTTGCTCGACGCGCGGGGTCTCGCCGATGATCTGGTGGCCACCGGCGTCCGGGTTGGTGCGCTACGCCTGTTCGGCCAGCTCGAGGTGGACCTCTCCCGGCTGCCCACCCGATTTCCGTATGTGCTGGTGACCCCGCAGTACCACACCGAACGGGTGCTCGAGGAGCATGCCCGTGCGCTCGGGGTCAATATCGTGCGTGGTGCGAATGTGGTCGATCTGCGCCAGGACACCAATGGTGTCGAGCTGGACGTGCGGTATGAAGACGGGAGCTTGGGCACGCGGCGGGCGATGT
>DATFQP010000178.1:0-4585 GCA_035264145.1 Propionibacteriaceae bacterium | reverse complement strand
GGCGTCCTGATGGTGCGCTACCTCCCGGCGGACGACTGAGGCCTGGCCGAGTCCCAATGCCTCCGGCCGGCTCAGTTACGCCTGGCCGAATGACCCGTGGCCGACTGAGAACTGGCGCCGGCCCCGCCCGGTGACGCCTGGCCGAGTCTGGGCGACTGAGGCCTGGCCGAGTCACGCGCCTGGCCGAGTCACGCCTGGCCGAGCGAGACCTGGTTTCCGGCCGGCCCAGTGACGCCTGGCCTGGAAACAATCGCGGCACTCAGTGCGCCCAGCGTGTCGCCCGTACGATCTCTTCAGCCGAGGCACCGGCGCAGAGTTCGATCTCGGACTCCCGGACAGCAATGATCGAGTTCACCAATGAGTCGCCGGAAGCGGCTCGCAGCACCTCATCCATCCGAAACGCCTCGACCGAGGACTGGAGGCTCGTCGGTAGCCGTCGAATACCTCGCTCGGCCAGGACCTCCTCATCGAGCACCGCAGGGTCGATGTCGATCGGCTCCGGCAGCCGGGCGTGCGTCTCGACCCCGTCCGAAGCAGCGGCCAACAGCGCGGCCAGGACGAGGTAAGGATTGGCCGTCAGGTCGATGCACTTGACCTCCAGGTTGGCCGCCCACGCGCCGCTGCCGGTCGAGCCCATGATCATCCTCAGCGCCGACTCCCGGTTCTCCAGCCCCCAGCAGGAGTAGGCGCCGGCCCACGAGGACGGCACCAGCCGGAGGTACGACGCGACGCTGGGTGCGCCGACGGCCAGCACAGCCGGCAGCCGTTGAAGAATTCCGGCTGCGAATGCCTCAGCCGTTTCGGTGAGTCCAAAGGGGCCCGCTCCCGCAGCCATGAGGTTCTGACCGTCGCGCCACACACTCAGGTGCACATGCCCGCCGCTACCTACTCCTGTCGATTCCATCTTGGGTGAGAATGAGGTCCGATAACCGTATTGATGACCGACAGCGCGGATCGTGCTGCGCACCAACACCGACGTATCGGCAGCCTCAACCGGTGACTCAGCCGCCACCGAAAGTTCGAGCTGTCCAGCGCCAGCCTCGGGATGGAATTGCTCGACGACAACCCCCTGCCGCATGAGCGCGTCGATCAAGTCGCGACCGTACGCTGACGCGGCAATGAGCCGAGACATGCCGTAGCCGGCGCCCTCCACTGCGGGACTTACGCTGTCGCCGTCATCTGTGGCGAGGACCCATTCGATCTCGAACCCGGCCTCGATCGCGAGGCCTTGCTCAGCGAAGGAGTCGGTCAGCCGTCGCAGCAGCTGGCGGCTGCAGTTCTCGTACGGCTGGCCGTCCTGCCGATAACGGTCACCAGGAGCCCAGGCCCACCCCGGCTGCGCCTCGAGTGGGACAACTCGCTGAAGATCGGGCATCACGCGCAGGTCACCGACTGGTGCCCAGCCGCCGGGAGGGGCCGCCATCCAGTCGTCGAACCGGAAGTAGTCGAAGCTTGGCGAAAAGCCGGCGCCCCAAGCGGCCAGCTGCGGCAGCCGATCGAGCGGGACCGACTTGACCCGTGATGCCAGCGTTGTCGACGAACGTCGTCGACACCGCCACCACACCCTGATTGGCCAGCGCGGGTCGCAGGCTATCGGCGAGGCTATGCCGAGATTGCCTCTCGGTGATGTCCATCGTCAGCCACCCTCTCTGCGTCGGTTATGCAGTCGACTTAATACTCGCGGCTGCGCCCGATGCCTTCGGCATAGCTCTTGGTACGACCGCCGACCGCATTGCTCGGGCGGGGTTGCAGCCGGCGAGCCCCGACACCGCGGCGGAACGGTGGCGGGTTATCGAGGGGTGTTCGACGATCATGCCAGAAGCGCTGTGACGCCCCCTCCGCATCCACGGGAGCTGCTGTAGGGAACGGCCCATGTGCGGCGCCGTGGTCCGTGATCACAAAACCACCCCCCCAGCACCGGTCCGCGGTGTGCCACGAATCTGTTGCTGGGCTCAACAGGAATCCGTTGGTCGGAAGCTGATCATGAATGTAGGTCGTCGGCGCCTCCTGATCATCCAGGGCCACCGCGCCCTTGCCGAGGCGTCACGTCGTGGTCATGATCGCTATCGAAACATAGCGGATCGCATGACCGCAACAGGCAGGCATCGCCTACGCGCTAGGGCACTTCGGGCGCTTGCCCCATGCCTGGTACCGCATGGGGCAAGACCCGCGCGTGTCCGCTGAGGACCGATGGCGCGGCCGCAGGATCATCCTGGGCGATATCGGTTTCGCCCAGGAACTAACGACGGCGGCGCCGCGAGCGCTCAGGGATCAGTGACCCAACCGGCTGGCCCGGGACAATCAGCTCTGAGGTTGGCTGATGTTGACCATCCACTGGATGCCGAATTGATCGGTGCATTGGCCGAACAGGTCACCCCACATCTGCTTCTCGAGTGGGATCGTGACCGTGCCGCCTTGGGACAGCTTGTCCCAGTAGCCGCGCAGTTCCTGCTCGTCGTCACCGCTGAGGCTGATGGTGATGTTGTCGCCAGGGTTGATCTCCATTCCTGGCGGCGTGTCGGCGCCCATGAGGGTGAAACCGCTGTCGGTCTCCAGCTGACCGTGCATGATGCCGTCGGCACCGGGCGCGTTGGGATCTCCGTACTCACCGAACGTGCTCAGGGTGAGCTTTCCACCGAAGACGTCCTTATAGAACTCCATCGCCTGCCGCGCCGCGTTGTTCTGGAAGCTGATGTAGGGGTTGAGGACTGAGGCCACCATTGGCTCCTTCCGAGGTTGCGAGTGATCATTCGCACACTAGCGCCAGGAACTGACAGGCGTGACCAAAGTCCTCAGACATCTGCGCTTACGGTGCCTCCGGTGCCAGCCTCCGTTGGTTCTGCGGCCCGTTCTCGCTGGCCACGAAGCTGACGACGGCGGTGATCACCCCCGGATCACGGAGCAACCGGTTGTGGCCCAGTCCTGATGTGGTCAGCAATTCTGCGGTGCCCGGCCAGTCCTCAACGAGTCTGACGCTGTCGCCGTACGGCGTGTAGCGGTCACTCGTGTCGTGCACGACCAGCAACGGAGCGTCCCGGGCATAGCCGGCCATCCGAACCACGTCGAATTCTTCGACGGCAAAGCCCACTCGGTCATGGATCCGCGCCGCGATCCGCCGCCGAGTCCGCTCGCCAAGGTTGAGCGCATCGGCGAACGTGTCGAACTGGCTTTGAAGGCCGGTCATCGGAGCGATAAAGACCAGTCGCTGCGTCGAGAGCGAGCCAAACCGGAGGGCGAGCATGGCCGCCATGGCGCCGAGAGAGTGCGTGATAACCCCGTGCGCCGGGCCGAATACGGCGGAGACTGCCCCGAGCGCGTGAGCGAACTCGACTCCGTGACTCCGGCCGGGACCGGACGGACCCGGGTCGGAGCGCCCGTGACTTGGAGCGTCGAACGCCACGACCCGGTACTTCCGCATCAGCAGTGGCTCCACCAAGCCGACCATGTGTCGGGAAGACCCTGCCCAGCCATGCACGAGATAAACGACGGGCCCGTCCCCCCACGAGGTTCCCCGAATGACATGCCCCAGGCTCGAGGTCTCGAAGGTCGTGCCGCCGTCGGGTTCCGACCGGCCGCCCTCATGCCGCGAAGTAGGCCTGCCGGGGATCTGAAACCACCGTTGCGCCGCTGCGCGGGCAGTCAATCCCGGAGCCACCACGTCGCCTACCCCGTTTGCGATCCGCAGAGCGGCGGCACCAGCGTGCATCATCCGGAGCTTCACCGGCGGCGAACGTCGGGTCGGTGTGCTCATGTCTCCCTCCGACGCTGTCGGAACTGGTCATCATCGCGGCAGTAACTCGCCGCGGGCAGCGAGCTAGGCCTGCTTCAATCCTGGGGCATCCAGCGCAGTCACTGCCGCTGCGGTGCGTCGCCGTGCCGAGAGCAGGCGCTCCCGCAAGGCACCGTCGGCAGACTTGAGTGCGGCAGAAATGCGCAGCAAGCGAGCCGGCCTGCCTGGTGCATAGCGGGTGACCAAGGTCGGGATGTACTCGGCCTTGGTGACCTCATAGCGTCCGTCAGCCTTGCTGGTGAACGTAAAGCGGGCCGTCACTCCTTCATAGCCGCGCAGCACCGCTTTGTCATGCTGGGCGACGGTGTTGCCGAGGCCATACACCACCCACTTGCCGTTCACCTTGGTCCAGGGCTGAACGGTGTGCGTGTGGTGCATGTAGACCAGGTCGACCGCTGAGGATGCGGTGAGCGCGGTTGCCAGTTGCTGTTGCTGGCGGTTAGGGGTGGATGAGTACTCGGTGCCAGCATGAATGGCGGCCAACACGATGTCGGCTCCGGCCGCTCTGGCCCGCCGGGCCTGGCCGAGCAGCGCGTCAGTACTGAGCCGGCTGACCGCCCACGGCTTACCCTCGGGCGATCGGATGCCGTTGGTGCTGGACGTGGCAGCGATGACTGCGATGTTGACGCCTTGCCTGGTGGTCAAGACGACAGGCTTACGCGCCGCCGTCGCGCTCCGATAGGTCCCGACATGCATGACGTTCGAACGGTCGAGCTCGTCGAGCGTCCGGCGCAGGCCGGCGAAGCCGTGGTCCAGAGAGTGGTTGGACGATGTCGTACACACGTCGTAGCCGGT
>DATFQP010000177.1:0-3274 GCA_035264145.1 Propionibacteriaceae bacterium | reverse complement strand
GGTGCCGAAAGTCAGCAGCTCGGTGCTGAAGCGCGGACTCCTACTCGCCGCGACGTCTCAAGCGTTGTGGTGGTCCGCCGTGCTGATCGGCTTCTTGAACATGCGCTCGGCGTCTTGATCAGGCGGTGTCCCAGAAGGCGCAGAGGCTCGCGGCGCCGGTCGCCACCACTGGGCTGTCACCACGCTCGTTACCAACAACCCCACCCCAAGAACAGCGGTCACCGAGGCCACCGCGTGCTGCCACCATGTCCATTGCAACTCGAGGTCCGCCCCGTTCGGTAGTCGCCGCAAAGGTGCGGGAGTGATCGGGAGCTGAGCGACGACCCAGCCGACGAAGACCCATCCCCACACGACGAGCGCTATCGGCAGGCGAACACGCCTCCGGCTCGGGTCACCACCGATAAGGCACACAGCCAACGGCACGATCCAGACGAAGTGGTGCAGCCACGAGACCGGTGAGGCCAGGACACCGGCAATTCCACACAGTGTCACCGCCAAGCCGATCTCCCCGACCCGGTGCCAGAGCATGGCGGCCCAGACGCCTACCAACGCGACTGCGACTGCCGAACCCAGGCCGATCAGCGCCGACGTTCGACCCGGCTCGAGGATCCGTACGACATCGGCCATGACCGACTGGTTGGTGTAGTAGATGAGGCTTTGACCCAGCCCGGTCTCGCCCGTTGCAAGGCGGGTCCAGAAATCGATCGAGGGACCCGGAAGCACCAGCAGGCTACCGAGCGTTAGGACGACGCCGGTGACGATGGCAGTAAGGGCCGTGCGCCAGCGACGTACGGCAATCAGGTACATCACAAATATCGCCGGAGTGAGCTTGACGGAGGCCGAAATCGCGGTCAGCACACCGGGAGGCAGGATGCGTCGCGGTAGCACGGCCGGCCCAGGTACCAGGTCCAGAACGACGAGCGCCATCAACAAAATCCCCGGCTGGCCGAAGCCAAGCGTCTCGCTGATCGGGTCGACGAAATACACGCACGTCGTACCCACCAGGCTCAGTCTCCACCCGTTCAGGCCGAGCCGGTACAACATGGCCAGAAGGGCCAGCACGCTGGCGACCGTCCAACCAATTTCCACCGCCGCGCTCGGCAGCACAGTGAGCGGGACCGCCAACAAGGCAGCAAACGGCGGGTAGATGAAGGGCAAGGGGCCCGGCATCGCGTAGAAGTCGCCGCCTGCCAGCAGCGTCGCGCCAGCGCTTCGGTAGACGTCGAGATCCACCATGTGCGGACGCCAAGGAGTCAACGTACCGCCCGGGAAAGTCGTGGCAGCCATCCAGAGCCCAACAACGATCGGCGGCATGCACACCGCCACGCCCCGACCCAAGGCTGCGATCCCGAGAGGTGAAGGAGCGCCCTCGCCGGCGACGGGTGGCGATGGTTCGGACGTGGTGCCGTCGGTCACTGGCTGAGCCATGCCGAAATCGTCTGCCCCACGCCGGACTCATGATTGCTGGGAACCACCGTGAAGGTCCCGCCCAACAGCAACGGATGCGCATTAGACACGACGTGCGGCATGCCCGCCCAGGACAGCATGGCGACATCATTCGGCATGTCACCGAAGGCGGCAACGTCGCTAGCGTCGATGCCAAGTCGGGCACAGAACCGCTGCAGCATAGAGGCCTTGCTCACGCCCGGCGCACTGATCTCAACCAGCCCAATGTCGTGACTGGCTGAGTGTGTAGCCGTGAGCAGGTCGCCGAGGACGGACCGGACTCGCTCGAGCAGGTCATCCGGACGGATCTCGATGTGCCGGATCAGCATCTTGACGAAATCTTCGTCGCACACAATCTGCTCCGCCGGCCCGCTGAAGATGGCCGGGTCGCTGCCCTGCTCCAACGGCCAACTGGCGTACGCCGGTTCGTAGCCGAAACGAGTGCCTGACTCGAACGCGAACGCCACCCCCGGTACCGCGGCTCGGACGAGCTGCACTGCTTCCAGCGCCGCCTGACGGTCGATGCAGATCCGATCGAGCAGCTCGCCGGCGCCCAGGTCGTAGAGGGCGGCACCGTTGCTGGCGATCACGGTCGGGTGTGCGCCGGGAAGGTCGCGGATCACGTCCAGCCAGCGCACAGGCCGGCCGGTGGCGAAGACGACAGGAATCCCTGCCTGCTCAGCCGCAGCGACGGCCGCCGAATTGAGTTCGCTCACAGAGCCGTCGGGGGAGAGAAACGTACCGTCGAGATCCGTCACGATGAGTCGCGGAAGGGGATGGCGAATGGTCATGACCGATGGTCCTGCACTAGAGGCGGGATCGCGGGGAGTTCGTCACTCCCGACGATCCTGAGCTCTCCGGCGTCGGTTGCCCTCCGCTGGTCTCCGTGCCGGATGGAGACGGCGACCCGCTTGAAGGCGAGCCAGGACCGGGCGAGGGTGAACCCGACTCGGTCGGTGAGCCGGACTCCGATGGGGATCCGGACTCTGGTGAGCCGGAGCCGGACTGCGGCGAGCTGGATTGAGGCGGCGGGCTACCTGACTGGCCGGTCGGCGGCGGTGGGGACTGGGGCGGCTGGTTGCGAAAGATCAAGATGGCGATCAACACCGCAAGTGCAGCCAGCAAGATCATCAACAACCAGGAGACCAGAATCGTCCGCCAACCGGCGCGGTCGAAACGTCCCGGCCAGGGCAGCGGCCACAACCGCGTTAGTCCGGGCTTGACCTTGTCGATCCAGTAGTGCTGGTAGCCAGGCCCGGCAGGAGGGCCAAGCGGTGCCAGCGTGGCCAGCTCGACGTCGTCCAGGATCCGCGCCGCCTGGTCCGCGGCGGCCGGTGATCCGTCGTAGGCCAGCGCCACCCATGGGGCGACCATCCGCTCGTCGGGGGCAGTCGGGTCATCCTGGTCAGGGACGTACTTGCGGGCAAGTCGGCCGAAGTCCTGGCCGTGACCGCCACGGGCCAGCACCCAGTCGATATGCATCGCGTTGACGACGCCGGCGAGCCGATCCCGGGCAGCAGGGTCAGCCGCGGCGCCCTCTGACAACAAGATCACCAAGGCTGGCTGGCCTGTCGCGTCCTGCCCCGCGACACCCGGCTCTGTCCCGCTGTGTGCGGTGAACGCGATCCCCGCTGGGGTCGCTCGAAGCCGAGCGTCGAGCCAGAACTGGCCGATCCGAGGCGGATCCTGTGGCAGCAGCGGGCTGACGGGGACATAGCCGCCGTGTCCCCAGAGGGGATCAGGCGACTCAGGCGTCGTCATGGTTCCTCGATCTCGTCGGCGATGCTCGCGGCGGCCCACGGCAGCCGGTCCGGGAAGCAGGTGCGAG
>DATFQP010000176.1:0-20982 GCA_035264145.1 Propionibacteriaceae bacterium | reverse complement strand
GATGCCGTTCGCCTACCGCTTCCATCCGATGGTCCGCGAGATGCGCGCCCGGGTTCAGGACGCCGGATTCGGCGGCTTGAACCTTATCCACGGCAGCTACCTGCAGGATTGGATGCTGAACCCGCTGGTCTCCAACTGGCGAGTCGACCCCGCACAGGGCGGCCGTTCCCGAGCGTTCGGGGATATCGGTTCTCACTGGTGTGATCTGGCCGAGTGGGTCACCGGCGAGCGAATCACTTCGCTGGTGGCGACGACGTCGATAGCGATCCCGCAGCGACCGGCGGCCACGTCGGAGACCTTCAGTGCCGCCGCCTCAGATGCCCCGCTGGCCGACGTCACCACCGAGGACAGCGCGTTGATCTTGTTCCGCACCGCCAACGACGTGGCCGGATCGGCCGTGATCTCGCAGCTCGCCGCTGGACGGAAGAACCGGTTGTGGCTGGAGGTCGACGGGGCCCAGCACAGTGCGATCTTCGATCAGGAGCACGCCGAATACCTCTTGATCGGGTCAGAGCAAGGCATGACCACGCTGAACCGGGACCCCAACCAAGGCTCGGCCGAGCAGCGGCGACTGGCCACTTTGCCGGCCGGGCACGCCCAGGGCTACGCACAGTGTTTCGATGCATTTGTCGCCGACAGCTACGCCGCCGTACGCGCCCGATCGAGCGGCGAGCCGCGGCCCGACGGTCTGCCGACGTTCGCCGACGGTGCTCGAGCTGCCGCCATCTGCGACGCCATGCTCGACTCCGCAGACAAGGGCAGCTGGGTTACCGTGCCCAACATGCCGTGAGCGGCTGGAAAGACGTGTCCCGCGCTTGCCGACGGTGGCGGTCTTCGGGCTCAAACCCCGTACAAATCGACTGAGACGGTCCTGACCGCGGACAAAGGAGTAGCGATGAGAGAAGCGACCGGAAAGGCCGAGCCCAAACAAGCTCGTCCTGTCACCTTGTTCACCGGACAGTGGGCGGATCTGCCGTTCGAGGAGATGTGCCGGCTGGCGGGTGAATGGGGCTACGACGGGCTGGAGATTGCCTGCTGGGGCGACCACTTCGATGTGGCCAAGGCTGCCGAGGACGACGCGTACGTAAAAGCTAAGCGCGACACTCTGGAGAAGCATGGCCTGGGTTGCTGGGCTATCTCCAACCACAACAACGGTCAGGCAGTCTGCGAGGCGATCATCGACGACCGCTACAAGAACATGGTCAATCCCAGGATCTGGGGCGATGGGGATCCGGAAGGTGTCCGGCAGCGGGCGGCAGAGGAGATGAAGACCACTGCACGAGCTGCGGCGGCATTCGGCGTGGACACCGTAATCGGCTTCACCGGTTCGGCCATTTGGCACTACCTGGCGATGTATCCACCGGTGGGCGCCAACGTCATCTCGGCCGGTTACGCCGATTTTGCCAATCGTTGGAACCCGATCATCGATGTTTTCGACGAGGTTGGAGTGCGGTTCGCGCACGAGGTTCATCCGTCGGAGATCGCCTACGACTACTGGACGACTGTCGCGACCCTCGACGCCATCGGCCACCGCCCGGGCTTCGGGTTGAATTTCGACCCCAGTCACATGGTCTGGCAGGACCTCGACTACATCGGATTCTTGGATGACTTCCGGGATCGGATCTATCACGTGGACTGCAAGGACACGAAGGTACGGATGCGTGGCGGTCGCAATGGGCGGCTCGCCTCGCACCTGCCGTGGGCCGATCCACGACGGGGCTGGGATTTCATCTCCACCGGCCACGGTGACACCGACTGGGAGAACATCTTCCGCATGCTCAACTCGATCGGCTACGACGGCCCGATCTCGATCGAGTGGGAAGACGCGGGGATGGACCGCCTGGCGGGCGCGCCAGAAGCTCTGGAGTTCATCCGCCGGCAGAATGCGCTGACTCCGCCAGCGGCGGCCTTCGACGCCGCGTTCGCTACCGGTGGGTGACGCACACCTTTCTCCGCGTGCCTCTTCGGTCTATTGGGTAAGTCGGAACTCGGATGGAACTGACGCTAGGAGCTGCCCCATCCTAGGTCCTTCCGGTTGAGACCACAGCCGGAAGGACCGCCCGCCACTTAAGGGTCAGCCAAAACCGTGCCGAGAGTGCCGTACGTGATCTCCCCGGGCTCACCGAGTAGCACTCGAGTCATGCCGCCCGGCGCGCAGCACCATCCTCCCTGCCTGATCAAGGACACCGCCTTGGGTAGGGTGTGAGGGGTCGAGGCAAGGAGGCTGAAGTGAGCAATTCGACGCTGGACAACTTGCTGCAGGAAGACCGCCGGTTTCCTCCGCCACCCGACTTGGCGTCGAACGCTAACGTGACGGCGGAAACGTACCGGCAAGCCGAATCGGACTTCGAGGGTTTCTGGCTCGAGCAGGCAAAACGGCTGACCTGGGGTCAAGAACCCACGGAGGTATTGGATTGGAGCAATCCGCCGTTCGCCAAGTGGTACGCCGACGGGACACTCAACGCCGCGTACAACTGCCTGGACCGCCATGTCGAGGCCGGCCACGGTGACCGGGTCGCCTTCTTCTTCGAGGGCGAGCCCGGCGATACCCGGACCATCACCTATGCCGAACTCACCCGCGAGGTCAAACAAGCGGCCAATGCGCTCCGCGCGCTGGGAGTCTCGGCCGGTGACCGGGTCGCCATCTACCTGCCGATGATCCCCGAAGCCATCGTCGCCATTCTGGCGTGTGCCAGGATCGGCGCGCCACACACTGTGGTTTTCGGGGGGTTCTCGGCCGATGCCCTGACCACGCGAATCCTCGACTGTGGCGTCGAGGTCGTCATCACCGCGGACGGCGGCTTCCGTCGGGGGGCGCCCTCGGCGCTCAAGCCCGCGGTCGACGAGTCGATGAAGTACTGCTCAACGGTCAGGAATGTCTTGGTCGTTCGCCGCACGGGTCAGGACGTCGAGATGAAGGATGGGCGCGACCTGTGGTGGGACGAGTTCGTTCACAAGCAGTCCGATGAACACGAAGCGGAGATGTTCCCTGCAGAACAGCCGCTCTACATCATGTATACGTCGGGCAGCACGGGTAAGCCGAAGGGCATCCTGCACACCACGGGGGGTTACCTGGTGGGTTGCGCCTACACCCACTGGGGCACCTTCGACCTCAAGCCGGAAACCGACGTGTTCTGGACGGCGGCCGACATCGGCTGGGTGACAGGGCATTCGTACCTGGTCTACGGCCCGCTGGCCAACGGAGCCACAAGTCTGATGTACGAGGGAACGCCGGACACCCCGCACCGAGGCCGTTGGTGGGAGCTGATCGAGAAGTACAAGGTGACGATCTTGTACTGCGCCCCGACGGCGATCCGGACGTTCATGAAGTGGGGCGCCGACATTCCGGCGCAGTTCGATTTGTCGTCGCTGCGCCTCCTCGGCACGGTGGGCGAGCCCATCAACCCCGAGGCCTACATCTGGTACCGGGAGAACATCGGCAGTGACCGAACGCCGGTTGTGGACACGTGGTGGCAGACCGAGACCGGGATGCACATGATCTCCCCGATGCCAGGCGTCACCGAGGGCAAGCCCGGAGCGGCGATGAGGGCCGTCCCTGGAGTGTCTGTCGAGGTGGTGAACGACGATGGCCAGCCAGTGCCAAACGGGTCGGGCGGCTACCTTACGGTCACCAAGCCCTGGCCGGCCATGCTCCGGACGCTTTGGGGCGACGACCAACGCTACGTCGACACCTATTGGTCGCGCTTCGAGGGCATCTACTTCGCAGGGGACGGGGCGAAGAAGGACGATGACGGCGACATCTGGCTGCTGGGGCGGGTGGACGACGTGATGAACGTTTCCGGTCACCGGATGTCCACGACCGAGATCGAATCGGCTCTGGTGTCCCATCCCAAAGTGGCCGAGGCAGCGGTCGTGGGGGCAACGGACCCGATGACCGGGCAGGCGATCGTCGCCTTCGTGATCTTGCGCGGTGACGCCGGCGATGGCGGACCCGACGTGGCCGGCGAACTTCGCACGCATGTCGCCAAGGAGATCGGCCCGATCGCCAAGCCGCGCCAGATCATGGTGGTCCAGGAGCTGCCCAAGACCCGCTCGGGGAAGATCATGCGCCGGCTGTTGCGCGACATCGCGGAGAACCGTGAGCTGGGAGACGTCACAACTCTGACTGATTCCTCGGTGATGAGCTTGATCAAGGAGAACCTCGCGACGGCCAGTGCCAGCGAAGATTGACAGGTGAGCTGCCCCCAGCACGCTCGTCTTTTCGCACGAGGCCGCAGATGTCGGCCTACCTGGCCGAACCTGGTTGCCTGTTGGCGCTCGAAGCCACAGATGTGGTGACCGCGGGGCGACGGATCGTCCTCTTCCAGAGAACGACAGATCGTGATGCCACGACGATCGCCGACGTCCTGCGGCAGGAGACAGTCGGCGGAGCGCTGATGCTCGCCGCCGCCGTGATCGCGCTGATCTGGGCGAATCTGAGCGAGGTGTCCTACGGGGCGTTGCGGCACCTCCAGATCGGTCCGCTAGACGCCGAGCACTGGGCGGCGGACGGGCTGCTGACGATCTTCTTCTTCGTCGCGGGTCTGGAGCTGAAGCGTGAACTGACCGTTGGTTCGCTGTCCCGTCCGGCGGAGGCGCTCGTGCCGATCGCGGCGGCGCTGTGCGGCATGCTGGTTCCGGCACTGATCTACCTGGGGATCAACTTTTCCGCCGAGGGCGGGCAGCCCGGGGGATGGGCGATCCCCATGGCGACGGACATCGCCTTCGCGCTCGCGATCCTGGCGGTAGTCGCCCGTTCGCTGCCGAGCAGCCTCCGCGCCTTTCTGCTGACGCTGGCGATCGTCGATGATCTTGGCGCGATCCTGGTGATCGCGCTCGTTTTCAGTGGGGGCCTGGCCTTCGGCTGGCTGGCGGCGGCGGCCGTCTGTGCCGCGGTCTGGTGGTTGCTGCAGCGCCAGAAGGTCTCTGGCTGGTATCTGTACATCCCGCTGGGCGTTGTCTGCTGGTGGTGCATGCATGAAAGCGGCGTCCACGCGACCATCGCCGGGGTCGCTCTCGGCCTGCTCACCCGCTCCACCGACACCGATCCGCCTACTCCGGTGGAGGACTGGGAGCACCGCTGGCGGCCGATCTCGGCCGGTATCGCCGTACCGGTCTTCGCCTTGCTCTCCGCTGGCGTCACCGTATCGGCGACGAGCCTTCTTCAATTCGTCATGCAGCCCCTGGCGGTGGGCGTGATCGCGGGACTGATCGTCGGCAAGACGGTCGGCGTGCTGGGCGGTGCCTACCTGACGGCAAGATTCACCCGGGCGGAGCTGGCTGCGGATCTTCGCTGGAGCGAGATCTTCTCGGTGGCATTACTGAGCGGAGTCGGCTTCACGGTGGCACTGCTGATCTCCGACCTGGCATTCGCCGATCAACCGGAACTACAAGATCAGGGCAAGGCGGCCGTACTGATCGGCTCACTTCTCGCCGGACTTCTTGCTGCCGCCTCGCTTCGCCGCCGCACCGCCTCCCGTGCCCGGGATGGCGTGTAGCTCCTCCGGTGCGCGAATCGGTAGGCTCATCCTGACGAGAGGAGTGCGCATGGCTGAGGCGGCCGTCGGTGACATCATCAAGGGCATCACCGATGACGTGAAGCTGCTCGTACGCGACGAGATGGAACTGGCGAAGTCGGAGCTGACTCCAACTGCCAAGAAGGCGGGCGTGGGTGCCGGGTTGTTCGGCACGGCCGGCTACTTCGCGATCTCCGGGGTCAGCATCTTGTACTTCGCAGCGGCGTTCGGCCTCGTCGCATTGGGGCTCAGCGAGTGGCTTGCGTTCTTGATCGTGGGCGTTGCGCTGCTGATGATCGCTGCGATCGCGGGCGGGATCGGCTATGCAACCGTCCGAAAGCTGAAGGGCCCGGAGCGAACGATCGCTCAAGCCAATCAGACTGTCACCGACGTCAAGTGGGCCGCGCAGCACGCGCTGGCCGCCGCTAACGCGCCGGAGATCGAGGGTGAAGTCGTCAATCGGCGGGCGCTCCGCTGAGTCAGCTTCCCAGCCACTGCCGCATGATGCGGAAGGCGTTGGCGTAGATCGTCAGCACCGGGTTGACGCCTCCATTGGTCACGTGGGTCGATCCGTCGACCACACGAAGGTTGTCATGGCCCCACACCCGACCATCCGGATCGGTAACCGACCGGCCCGGATCAGTCCCCATCCGGCAGGTTCCCGCCTGATGCTGGCCACTGCTTGGACCATGATCAGTTGAACGCGGCGGCCAGATCACGCTGGTGGTGGCACCGCTCGCGACCAGCCATTCGCTGGCTCGCTCGCCGAGAAACCGCTGCACTCGATGATCTTCAGGATGATTCGATCCGCTCAACCGGGCGACGGAGATGCCGAAGCTGTCCCTAACCAGAGGGTCCAGTCGGATCCGCGACTCCGCTGAAGTCATTTCCTGCACCGGACCGACAACACGCTGCAGGCGAGAGATCAAGTGCCGCATACCGGCCTTGGCGGACGCGCCATGCAGCGGCAGCAGGCCGGCGTCCCGAAGATAGCTGAAGGTGCCGATCGGTGTCGGAACGAACTCGTTGGCGATCATGCCGCCGCCGACGAGGCCGGTATTAAAGTGACGGAAGTCGTTCGTCGCGATACTCGGACCGGGTCCGACATAGTCGTTCACCGGGTCATCGAAGATCCCCAGCGCACCCGCGTAGAGGTGGCCTTGCAGGTGGCGCCCTACTTGATCGGTATTGTTGCCAAGCCCGTTCGGCTCGGATTCACTCGCGCTGCACAGCAGCAGACGAGCCGACTCGATAGCGCCAGCGGCGAGCACCACGTCCTGGGCGGTGACGAGTGACCTCCAGCGGCTTCCGCCGTTGTCACCAACCAATGCCACGCCTCTGACCCGGCCCCTTGTCCCAGTGAGCAACCGTTCCGCGCGGGTACCCAGCAGCAGATGCAGCCGGCCCGTGGCGCCCGCGCGCGCCAGCGTCGTGTTGTGAGAGCCGTTCTTGGCCTCGATCGGGCAGGTGAAGCCAATGCACTGGCGACAGCGCGCACACGCCGGGCGACCGTCGTACGGTACGGAGTTGATCGCCAACGGCACCGGCAGCGCACGGATCCCCAGCTTCACGGCTCCGGCAGCCAACCGCTGTCCCGGCGCCGTGAACGGCATGGCGGGCATCGGGAAGGGCCGTGATCTCCAAGCCGGTTCGGAGTCGCCATCAGCAGCACCGCAAACCCCGACCTCCCACTCCGCCTGGGAATAGAACGGCTCGAGATCGTCGTAGCCGATCGGCCAGTCGGCCAGCGCGCTGCCGTCCGGCACACCGTACGTGCTGGCCATCCGGAAGTCCTCCGGCACGAACCGCCAGGCTTGCGCCCCGTAGATCCGCGTGCCGCCACCGAGTGTGTAGGCATTGCTGCCCCAGCGCGGATCCGATGCAACAAGCGGCAGCGAGTGATCGTCCAGCTCGAGCACCCGGGGGTTCTCCGGCGAGGACACCAGGGTGCGGTGATCAAGGCCGATGTCAGTGCGGGCGTTGTGAAGATGATCTTGTGCCAGGAAAGCGCGATCTGGGAAGTCACCGCGCTCGACGAGCAGCACGCTGCGTCCGGTTTGGCACAAGACAGACGCCGCCACCCCACCACCGGCGCCGGATCCGATCACGATCGCGTCGTAGCTCGGCAGAAGTTGATCACGGCGGATCACCGGACTCCGGTCGTGCGGCGGTACATCGACGCTCGGCCAGCCGCCCGCCGGATCCGGGCTCCAGCCCAGCATCGACCAGGCCCTCGGTTCGGCGTAAAAGGCGTAGTTGGTCATCGACGCGAACCAGACGTAGTCCGGATCGGCCGCGACCCGCTCGAGCACGAGCTGCTGCCGATCGTGATCGAGGGCCGGAAAGGATCCACCGGCGGCAACATCAAGCAGATCCAGCACCGCGGCCACTCGGTGCCGCCACTGCGGCCGCTCGCCGGCGAGCATCGCCTCCCAGAAACCCAAGGAACCGGCCTGCGAGGCCGACGGGAAGCCGTCAGCCGGCACGATCGCGTCAACCGCACTCCGCATACGTTCTTCGTTGCTGGACCGGCTCACTTGATCAATGGTGGCACTCATGCGGTCCGGGGCCGGCAGCCGGCTTCGACAAGTCGAGGGTGGTCGTCCGGCAGCAAGCGCATCACTGACCTGCTCGCCTCCAGTGCGCGTGCCGCTTCCCACATCCGCGCGGCAGTACTCTTTCGGCCGTGATCGCCAGCTCGTCACGCGTCCGCCGCACGTATTACGTGCTGACCGCCGGGAACATGCTCGCTGCGTCGCTGATCTGGGGGATCAACACGATATTTCTGCTCGACGCCGGTCTGACGAACCTAGAGGCTTTCGCCGCCAATGCGTTCTACACCGCCGGCATGGTGATCTTCGAGATACCGACCGGGGTCGTCGCGGACACCTGGGGTCGCCGGACCTCGTTCCTGTGCGGGACGCTGACGCTGGCGATAGCGACGGCGCTGTACGTGCTGCTCTGGCAACTGCATTCGCCGTTCGCGTGGTGGGCCATCGTGTCGGTGCTGCTGGGGCTGGGCTTCACCTTCTTTTCGGGTGCCACGGAGGCCTGGCTGGTCGATGCGCTGACTGCGACGAGGTTCGACGGTCCTTTGGAGTCCGTTCTGTCCCGCGGGCAGGTCATCTCGGGCATCGCGTTGCTGATTGGATCCGTGGGCGGCGGTTACCTTGCACAGCTAACCAATCTCGGCGTGCCTTACCTCGTACGGACTGCGATCCTGGTGATCGTTTTCTTCCTGGCGCTACTGGTCATGCGCGATATCGGCTTCACGCCGCAGCGTTCCACCGGCGTGATATCCGAAATGAAGCAGATCACTCGGAGCTCGCTGGACAACGGACTTCGAGTGCCCCCGATTCGCGCCACAATGCTGTCGGCCATTTTCACCGGCGGCGTCGGCCTCTATGTCTTCTACGCCCTGCAGCCGTATCTGCTCCAGCTTTGGGGCGACCCTCAGGCGTACGGGATCGCTGGTCTGGCGGCGGCGATCGTGGCCGGCGCGCAGATCGTCGGCGGCCTGCTTGCTCCCCGCGTGCGCAAGCTGTACCGGCGCCGGACCTCGGCGTTGCTTCTCCTCCAGGTGATCAGTACCGCGATGCTTGTTCTGATCGGGCTGATCCCAAACTTCTGGGTGGTCATCGCCCTGGTCGTCATATCGCAGCTCGCCGACACCGCCAGCCTCCCCATTCGACATGCCTATCTCAATGGCATGATCCCCTCCGAGCAACGGGCGACCATTTTGTCGTTCGACAACCTCATGAACAGTGCTGGCGGCATCGTGGTTCAGCCAGCGCTGGGCCGAGCGGCGGACGTGTGGAACTACGCGGTCTCCTATCTGTTCGCTGCCGGGATTTCGGCGTGTGCCCTGCCGTTCCTCTTCCGCGCTCGGCAGCTCGCGGCTCCGGCCGACACCGCCAGCGCGACGACCGACGAGGACCTGGATCAGCCGAGTAAATAGACGCGGGACTCCCACGGCAGCAGCCGAAGCGAGCCGGCGTCGCGGTGAGTGGCCAGCAACAGCTGCGCTCGACCAAGATCAGGTAGAGCGTCGGCTGGCACGTCGACCGGCGCGGACGAGCAGTTGGCCATCACGACCAGCACCTGATTGTCGAGGGTGCGGGTGAACGCCCAGATCTGCTCGGAGTCGGGCAGCAGCAGCTCGAACCGGCCCTCCGCCACCACCCGGTAGTCATGCCGCAGTTCGATCAACCGCCTGAAGTGGTGGAAAACCGAATTGGCATCGGCAATCGCCGCCCTCGCGTTGATGGTGACGTAATTCGGGTTGACTGGCAGCCACGGAATGCCCTCGGTGAACCCCGCATGCGATCCGTCGTCCCAATGCATCGGGGTACGGGCATTGTCTCGGCTCTTCACCGACAACGAGTGCAGCACCGCGTCAGCCTCCATCCCCAAGCTCAAGGCATCCGCGTGGTAGTTCACCGACTCGATGTCGGCGTACTGCTCGATGTTGCTGAAGTAGCTGTTGGTCATGCCGAGCTCTTCACCCTGATAGATGTACGGCGTTCCCTTGTGCATGTGCAGCACCGTGCCCAACGTCTTGGCTGAGTTCACCCGGTGTTCGGGACCGTCATCACCGAAGCGCGACACGGCTCGAGGCTGGTCGTGATTGTCGAAGTACAGCGAATTCCACCCCGCGTCTGCCAGACCGATCTGCCACTCATTGAGGTTCTTTTTCAACGCTGGCAGTTCGATCGGCCTGAGGTCCCACTTGCTGCCCTCTGGCATCCGGTCCAGGTCGACGTGTTCGAAGGTGAAGACCATGTTCAGTTCGGCGTTCGCCGGGTCGGTGATCTCGCGGGCCATCTCGATCGTGACCCCAGGCATCTCTCCAACAGTCAGCAGGTTCTGGGCGTCCAATCCCACCTCGCGATTCATTTCGGCGAGGAACTCCTGCAGCCGTGGACCTTGGCCAACGAACTTGACCGCCCGCACGTACTGGCGCCCCGGTTCAGGCCGCCCGTCAGTCAACGGGTCGGGTTTGGAGATCAAGTTGATGACGTCCATCCGGAAGCCGTCCACTCCCCGGTCCACCCACCAGCGCATCATGTCGTAGATCGCGCGGCGAACCTTCGGATTCTCCCAGTTCAGATCTGGCTGCTTGCGGGAAAAGATGTGCAGGTAGTACTCGCCACTCTGCTCGTCGTAATCCCACGCGGGGCCCGAGAATGCTGCCTCCATGTTGGTCGGCTCGGCTCCGGGCGTACCAGGGGTAGCGCCCTTCCGGGGTGGCCGCCACCAGTACCAGTTCCGCTTCGGTGATTTCGGGTTTCGCGACTCCACGAACCACAGATGCTCGTCGGACGTGTGGTTGACCACGAGATCCATCACCAGCTTGATCCCCCGCTCATGCAGCCCGGCGATCAGCTCGTCAAGATCATCCAGGCTGCCGAAGAGCGGGTCCACGTCCTGGTAGTCGCTGATGTCGTACCCGTTGTCGTCCATCGGTGAGGTATAGATCGGTGAGAGCCAGACGACATCGACGCCGAGTTGAGCCAGATAGTCGAGCTTGCTGATGATGCCCGGGATGTCGCCCGTACCGTCGCCGTTGCTATCGGCGAACGAGCGCGGATAGATCTGGTAGACAACCGCCGATTTCCACCAATGATGCGGACGCGACTCGGCTGTTCCACTGGACGAGACTGAGCTCGGTTCCACCGTCACGCAGGGGATCCTCCCACAAGCTGTTCGAGCCGCTCACGGAGCTCGGCACATTCTGCCGCGACGTTGACCCGAGCCGCCTCGGTGAGCGCCCGCCCCTTGGTCGTACGGAAGATGTCGCCCTCGACCAGGGGGGTCATGATCTCTAGTCGGCCGGCCACGAACGCCGCCTCTGGGACAGCGGCGTACTCTTCGCGGATCGCCGCCGTGTACGCGGCGTATTCCCCCGGCGAGGCGGCCAGGATTTCCAGGTCTGCGTCGCAGAGCAGCTCCCCTTCTGGGTCGCGGCTCCCGGGCGTGTGAGTCGCGGTGAGCCGCACCAGCCGTGCCACCTGGGTCAGATCCTCCTGCTCCAGCCCGGCTCGGCTCAGGTCACGGAGCGCCAGCCGAGCAGAAGCTTCCTCGTTGGGCAGCTGACCGGCCGGAATCGCGTAGACCGCGTCATGGAACCAGGCGGCCAGCCGGACCAGGAAAAGATCCTGATCATCGGCCAGTTCGTCGACCGCCCGCAGGACTCTGGCAAGGTGCTGCCCGGTGTGGTATCGCCGATGCTGCTCCGCGTAGCGCGACAGCAGATCGACTGCCATCTGCTCCTGGTGCGAAAGCGTCGCGTTCCAGCGAGCGAGCAACTCATCCCGCAGCTCCGCGGCGGCGGGTTCAGCGGGCATCGGGCCCGCCAAGATCACGCCGATCCGTCAGGTAGCGCGTCGGAATCTCGATGATTCGGGTGCGATCCCAGGGCTGTTGCCAGCCAGCCAGATCGAGGACGCCGTTGAGCAAGTGGGCGGTCAGGCCCCAGATGAGATGGCCCGCTACGTCGAAGGCGGGTCCCGTGTAGCCAGAGGGATGGTGAACCTGGGCGCGGTGATCCGGGTCAACGAGCTCACCGACTGGGACCATCCATACCGATGCCACCTCCCGGACATCGGCGGGACCCACCGGACTGCGCCGCTGCCACCAAGCGACCAAGGCCGTGACGTCGAAGCCGCTGACCGCTACGTGGACGGGCGGCAGCCGGCCGAGGACCTCGACTCCGGTCCGATCCAACCCGGTCTCTTCGGCCGCCTCGCGGAGCGCGGTGTCGGCAAGATCGAGGTCTTCGGGGTCTTTGGCACCGCCCGGGAAGGCGATCTGGCCGGCGTGGGTGCGCAAGGTGGTGGCGCGCTCCACGAACATCATCTCCGGACCGTTCGGGCCGTCGCCAATCAAGATCAAGACCGCCGCCTGCCGGGCGCGATCACCGAGCGCCGGTCGCAGGGCCGCGACGTTCGCCAGCCGATCCTGTTGGCCGAGCGCAGACGTCAACGACTCGAGCCAGCGCGGCAGTGCCCGGCCACTGTCGGCGCCCGAAGCCTGGTGCAGGGCGGCGTCGTGAGCGGGTCCAATGATCACAGCTGAACCCCGAGGTGCTCCTCCGCGAGCTCTCGAATCTGCTTGGTCGAGGTGAAGGGGGCCGCATGACGGTAGGTGATGTTTCCCTGGGCAGTGACGAAGAAGGTTTGCGGCGGTCCGCTGATCTGCAGCTCCTCGCGTAAGACAGCGTCGGCATCCTGCATCTGGGGATACTTCCACTCCGCCTGCTCGGCGAATTCGATGGCCAGTTCCGGGCGCGGGTCGTCGAAGTCGATACCCAAGATCATGAACTCGGATGGTTTCGTGGACTCGGCGATCTCGGCTAGGAAGGGTGCCTCCTGACGGCAGGGCCCGCACCACTGTGCCCACACATTGATCATCATCGGCCGCCCACGGAGCCCGGCCAGTTCCACCGATGGACCGCCGCCGAGGCAGGGCAATTCAACATCGGGCAGGCCACCGGAAATGGCCGGCTCATACTGATAAGAGGGTGGGCAGTCGGCGATCCCCGCCGCTGCTTTCTGCGCGGCCAGCTGTTCGGCGGACGGCGGCGGCCGGGAACCTTGTTCGCTGGATTCCGAGGAGGATCGCGTCAGCAGCCCGGAGTCCGTACAGCCGGTCAGAATCAGCAGCAACGCGGCGGCGACCGCCAGGATCGCACGGCCCTTTGACATGCTCGCGGCATATCGCCGACGCCGAGTTTGAGTGTGGGCCCTCCGAGTTGGTGGAAGCGAGGCGCCCTGCGCCTCTTCAAGCAAGCCGCGATAGAGCCGCTGATGGGACGAGCCCTGAGCCTGTCGACCGACTGCCAATCCCCTATCTACTCCTGTCATCCGCGCGGCTCCCGAATCAATTTCGCCGCCTTGACGGGGTCGGTCTCCCCTTCACCGTACGAGGGGCACCAGCCTGCGACCGGGCAGGCACCGCAGGCCGGGTTGCGGGCGTGGCAGCAGCGGCGGCCATGCCAGATCATGTTCTGGCAGAGCTGAGTCCAATCCCTTTTGGGGAACAGGGCCGCGATATCGGCTTCAACCTTCTCCGGGTCGTGCTGCGTCGTCCAACCGAAGCGTCGCGACAGGCGCCTCACATGGGTGTCTACGGTGATGCCCGGGATCCCGAAGGCGTTGCCGAGGACGACGTTGGCAGTCTTGCGCCCGACGCCGGGCAGCGTCAGCAGGTCAGCCAGGCGGGGCGGCACGTCACCGTCAAAACGTTCCACCAGCGCGCTGCCGAGCTTGATCAAACTGTCACTCTTCGCGCGGAAGAACCCTGTCGGCTTGATCAACTCCTCGAGCTCCGCTCGATCGGCCGCGGCCAACGCCGCCGCGTCCGGATAGCGGGCGAAGACGACTGGGGTCACCAAGTTGACTCGCTTGTCGGTGCTTTGAGCCGACAAGATGGTGGCCACGAGTAGCTGCAGCGGTGTTTCGAAATCGAGCTCGATGTCGGCGTCCGGATAGGTCTGGGCCAGCGCCCGATTGATCATCCGAGCCCGCCGGACCAGGGCAGTCTGGGAGGGGTCCGGCCGCATGGCAGCAGCCTACGTTGCGGCACCCGATAGCTGGGTGATCGTGGGGGCGCGTCGCTGGTGCCTGCGGCTCGCTGGGGCCTGCGGGTCGCAGCCCCGCGACGGTAGCCTTGCAGCGTTGGCTGGCAACGCCGGGTACGGGAGGCAGCGTGGATCCTGAAGTCCTCAAGAAGGCTCCGTTGTTCGCCCGCCTCGACGACGAGGCCGCCACCGCACTTGCCGCCGCCATGGGAACCATCACTCTGGCCAGGGGCGAGGTGCTGTTCCGTGAGGGGGATGCCGAAGATCGGCTCTATGTCGTGGTGAGCGGCAAGATCAAGCTGGGACGCAGCGGTTCCGCGGGTCGGGAGAATTTGCTCGCCGTCTTGGGACCGGGCCAGATGTTCGGTGAGCTGTCACTTTTCGATCCCGGCCCACGCTCCACTACCGCGACAGCCGTCACAGCCTGCGAACTGCGCACCCTCGAGCACGACGAGCTGATGGGCTGGCTGACCGGCCGACCCGAGGTCGCTCAGAGTCTGCTCGGCCAACTCGCCGCGCGGCTACGTCGGGCGAACGACGTCGTCGCCGACATGGTTTTCTCCGATGTCCCCGGACGGGTGGCGAAGCAGCTGCTCGAACTCGCTCAGCGGTTCGGCGACCGCCGCGACGACGGCGTCCACGTCCATCACGACCTGACTCAGGAGGAGCTCGCCCAGCTCGTGGGCGCCTCCCGTGAGACGGTCAACAAGGCTCTGGCCGATTTCGCGGCTCGCGGCTGGATCCGTCTCGAGCCTCGCTCCGTCACCATCCTCGACGTCAACCGGGTCGAGCGCCGCGCCCGCTGAGGCGTCTTCGTACGTGCCTCTGGCACCCGCACGGAAGCTCACGTGAACGTTGGTTCCTTATGCTCTGCGCCGGTTGCATCGGGCGTGGAGCATGAGGAACCAACGTTGACGTTCGTTGCTGACCGAGGTGGGCCCGAACGGGCAGCGCTACGACGAGTTCAGTGCGACGAGTTCAATGCGACGAGTTCAGTGCGACGTTGCCTAAGCCGAGCTCAGTGTGACGTCGACGGTCTGGGGGCTGCCACCGTCGCGGGTGTAGGTGACCTTCACGACAGTGTCCGGGGCATAGAACCGGGTGGCGGCGATCAGACCGTCGGCCGTGGTGGTGTGGAAGTCGTTGACCTTGGTCACCACGTCACCAGCCTGCAGGCCCGCTTTGTCGGCCGGACCGCCTGAGACAACGCTTTGCAGCGGTACGCCGACCCCGCTGGGCTGCTCGGACTCGGTGCCGCCCACGGTGACGCCCAGCGCCGCATTCTTCGAGCTGCCGTGGTCGATCAGGTCCGTGGCGACGCGGAGCGCCACATCCGAAGGGATGGCGAAGCCGATGCCGATGTTGCCGGACGGGGTGTTCGAGCTTGATCCGGTGCTGGCGATCGAGGAGTTGATGCCGACCACAGCGCCGTTGAGATCAACGAGAGGACCGCCCGAGTTACCGGGGTTGATGGCCGCATCGGTCTGCACGGCCAGGTAGACGGCGTCGTTGTTGCTGCCGGACCGGACGGGCCGCGCTGTGTTGGACACGATGCCGCTGGTCACGGACTCCGACAGGCCGAGGGGTGCTCCCGCGGCGACGACCGCTTGGCCCACCTGCAGCGAATCGGACTTGGCGAAGACGGCAGGGGTCAGGTTCTGCTGTCCGTCGACCTTGATGACCGCCAGGTCATTGGTCTCCGAGCTGCCGACGACGGTTGCCGGTACTGTGCGGCCATCGCCGAAGGTTACGGTAATGGTGCCGCCATCCGAAGCGCCGTCGACGACATGCGCATTGGTCAGGATGTGGCCCTCGTTGTCGATGACCACGCCGCTACCGAGGCCACCGTTGCCGCCGCTCTGCACGTTGATGGTGACCAGCGAGGGGTCGATCTTGGCCGCAGCCGCTCCAACGGTGCCATCCAGCTTGGGGCTCTGGGCGGCGGGAAGGGTGCTGACACCGATCGGCGAGGTCGCCGACCCGGACGCAGAGGTGAGATAGGCGTACGAACCGACGCCGGCCCCAGCGCCGAGCACCGCGGACAGCGATGCCGCGGCGAGCAGGACTCCGGCCTTACGGCGTGGCTTGGTGGTAGCCGCCGGACCGTACCCGTTGAGCGTCCCGACCCCAGTTGGCGACGGGAAGTCGGGTCCGCTGTGGCCACCGACCTGGCCTGCCGAAGGGTAGTAGGGATCAGGGGTTGAGCCGGGATTCTGGGGCACGGGCTGCCAGGCGGCCTCTTGCATTCTTGTGGTCATGTGTCGAGAGTTGCCCGCGAGTCTGTGTGGAGGCTGTGAGCTCTGATTGAACTCCCTGTTACTCGTGAGCTAGGTAGTCGAGCTGCGCCCGGACCGACTCCTCGGCAGCGGGCCACAGCGCCGGATCGACGTCCGCATAGACCCGAGCGACCACGCTGGCCGCCGTGCCATCTCCAGCAGCCAGAGCCTGGCGGACCTGCTCCAGTCGTTCCAGCCGGTGAATCCGGTAGTACTCCAGACAGCCGGCCGGGTCGCTCACTCGCGGTCCGTGGCCAGGCAGCATTTCGATGACTTCGTACGACTCTACAAGTTCCGACATCAAGTCCAGCGACGTGAAGTAGTCGCCCAGGTTTCCGTCCGGGTGAGTGATCACGGTCGTCCCGCGGCCCAGCACCATGTCGCCCGTCAGCAGACGACTCACGTTGTCGTCCTCCCCGCGCAGCAGCAACGAGCATGAGTCGCTGGTGTGCCCGGGGGTTGCGAAGACCTCGAAACCGACCCCACCCAGCAGGATGGCGTCGCGATCGATCAGCCCGTGACGGCCGATCTGCAAGGCGGGATCCGCGGCTCGCACGTCACACCCGGCTCGACTGGCGAGCTCGGCAGCCGCTTCCGCATGGTCAGCATGGCCGTGAGTGAGAATGATCATCGCCACCTGACCACGGCAAGCGCTCAGAATTGCCGAAAGGTGATCTTCCACGAGGGGGCCCGGGTCGACGACGGCCGTCGGAGCGAGGCTGGGGTCGCCGACAATCCAGGTGTTGGTGCCATCCAGCGTCATCGGACCCGGATTCGGGGCGACGAGCAGTCGGAGGTAATTCGTAATCAGCTCAGTGGTCATCAGCTAGCGTGTCCCTTCCCCGAGCGGCTGGGATAGCGCAATGTCCATCCTGATTCCGTTTTGATGATCTTCGGCAGCACACATTCGATCATCCGGACCGTCGCCGCGTCGAGCAGCTCCCGTACGCTCCGCGCGTCCGCCAATTCGAGGAGGATCGAGCGGGTTGGTGGCATCAGGGTGATATCACCTCGGTCGGCGGCAGCCAGCACCGATGCCGGCAGTTCCCAGCCGGCGTAGTCCGTCTCGCCCGACACATCCTGCGCGTGCTGACCGTCCGGTAACGCGGCCAGGAAGAAGCGCGTGTCATAGCGGCGAGGCGCCGGCTCCGGAGTAATCCAATGAGCCCAAAGGACAAGATCATCGGATGCCAGCTTCACCCCGGTCTCTTCAGCAGTCTCGCGCAGCGCGCACGCGCGGGCGGCGTCACCGCCTCCGGCGACATCAACAGCATCCATGCGACCACCCGGAAACACCACCGCTGAGGCGGCGAACGGCATGCGGGCGTGCCGATGTAGCAGATAGGTCTCCAGCCCTGTGGGCCGGTCACGAAGCAGAATCACGCTCGCCGACGGCGCCGGCCGTGCCGGCGGATCATCCGGGCGCCGCTCCTCGGCAAGGGTGATCATGTCGGCCGGGGGCTGCCGCGACAGCCGAACCAGCACATCCCAGGAATGTGAGGACATTGTCAGTCCTACGGCATCACATGGCGACCGGGTGCACCTGCGGCACGGCCTGAGCGCGGACGATCAGCTCCACCTCCACCGGTGCGTCGAGCGGCAGCACCGCCACCCCGACCGCGCTGCGCGCATGCCGACCGGCCTCGCCGAAGACATCGCGCAACAGCTGGCTCGCTCCGTTGCCGACCTGCGGTTGACCGGTGAAGTCCGGGGCGCTCGCCACGAAGACCAGCACCTTGATCACCTGGGCAATCGCGTCCAGATTGCCGGCCTCGGCGGCGACGGCGGCGAGGCCGTTCAGCGCGGCGGTGCGCGCACAGTCTGCCGCCTGATCAAGACCGACCGCATCACCCACCTTGCCGGTCACGAGCAAGCGGCCATCGACAATCGGCAACTGGCCCGAGGAGTAGATCAACTCACCGACCCGGACGGCCGGCACGTAGCCGGCCAGCGGTGCCGCCACTGCCGGGAGCGTCACACCAAGCTCGGCCAACCTCGACGAGGGTGACCTCACGTAGTCGCCCCACCGCTGCCCGAAAGCGGCCGCTTCAAATACGCCACCAGATTCTCCGGGGTGAGTCCGGGTACTACCTGGACCAGTTCCCAGCCGTCCTGACCCCAATTATCGAGGATCTGCTTCGTCGCGTGTACAAGCAGCGGCACGGTCACATACTCCCATTTGGTCATGGGGGTCACGTTATGCCCAGCGGCACGTGCTCCGCGTGCGTCGTTCAGCGGCAGACGCAGAAGGGATGACCGCTCGGATCGAGAAGCACGATGAAGTCACCCTCCTGACCAGCACCCTCCACCCGGCGGGCGCCCAACGACTCGGCGTACGAAGCCGCCTCCTCCAGGTCAGGAACGTCCAAGTCGAGGTGAAATTGCTGCGGGACATCGTTCGCCGGCCACGTCGGGGGTTTGTGGTTGAGCGCCAACTGGAAAGCGAGTCTCGGGCCGCTGTCGCCGCGCAGGTTCACCCACGAGTCATCACTGTCGTCGGTGATCTCCCAGCCGAGCAAGGCTGCGTAGAACTCCGCCAGTTGGCGTGGCTGGTCGGTATCCAGTACAACGAGGTCGAGCCGGATGTTCGGCCGCGATTCTGTGGTCATTTCTCCATCCTTGCGTCAGCCACTGACAGTGGACTCGACGGGCTCCACATCCGCCAGGCAGACGGGACGCCGAGCGCCTCGGGGCCAGTCCAACGAGATCAACCCCGAGACGGCCGAACGGTCACTGCTTATGCGATTTCGCCGCTTACGCGTTGGCATCGGCCCATCGAGGCAACGTCCGGCCACCATCGGACCATTACTATCGCCCCATGCAACGCGGGGAGCCAGGAGACGTCGAGCCCGAACGGTGGTCATGACTTCCATCGGCATCCTCGGTGGCACCGGACCACAGGGTCGAGGACTGGCCCGGCGACTATCTGCGGCAGGCCACGAAGTGGTGATCGGGAGTCGCTCTGCCGAGCGAGCGCAGGTCGTCGCCGACAGGTACGCCGCTGAGGGCCAGGTCCGGGGCGGGTCCAACCAGGAAGCGGCGGCTGCTCATCTGGTGATCGTCGCGGTTCCCTACGACGGGCACGCAGAACTGCTCGCCTCCCTGCGCAGCGATCTGGGCGGGAAGATCGTCATCGACTGCGTCAACCCGCTCGGATTCGACGCGCGTGGTCCTTTCCCACTGCCTGTCCCCGCAGGCTCTGCCGCGCAGGAAGCCCAACAGATTCTTCCGGATTCGACGGTGATCGCCGCCTTCCATCACATCAGCGCCGTCCACCTCGACGACCCTTCGATCGATGCCGTACCTGGACATGTGCTGGTCCTGGGCGAGGACCGTGCAGCCGTGGACACCGTCTGTGACTTGGCGAAAGACGTCACCGCAGCGGGCGGGCTGTACGCCGGAAGACTGCGCAACGCCGGCCAGGTAGAAGCGTTCGCCGCCAACCTCATTGCGATCAATCGCCGTTACCGGACTCATGCCGCAATAGAGATCACCGGTGTCCGGTGACGCCCCGGCATCGGCTGCACATCGTCAGCGGGAAGGGCGGCACCGGCAAGACCACTATCGCCGCTGCGCTGGCATGCGCGCTCGCCACCACCGGCCGGCGGGTTCTGCTGTGTGAGGTGGAAGGCCGGCAGGGCATCGCCGAGCTCTTCGGGGCGTCCCGGCTGGTCGACGCCGAAGAGCGGCGGGTATGTCGTACCCCGTCCAGTGGCGCCGTCCACGCCTTGTCGATCGACGCCGAGGCCGCGCTCCTGGAGTATCTGGAGACCTTCTACCACCTAGGGCTGGCCGCCAAGGCACTCGAGCGCTTCCGCGTGGTCGACTTCGCCACCTCCATCGCTCCAGGACTACGGGATGTGTTGCTCACCGGGAAGGTCTACGAGGCCGTCAGGCGCGGCGAGAAAAATCACCCGAACAGCTACGACGCCGTCGTGCTGGACGCGCCACCCACTGGTCGCATCGCCCAGTTCCTGAACGTCCATCAGGCCGTCGCCGGACTGGCGCGGGTGGGCCCGATCCGCGGCCAGGCCGACTCGATCATGCGCATGCTTCGCTCCACTACGACGGCGGTTCATCTCGTCACGTTGCTGGAGGACATGCCGGTGACCGAGACGGAGGAGGCAGTAGCGGCCCTCCGGCCGACCGGCATCTCAGTCGAAACGGTGATCGCGAACAAGGTCATCCCCACCCCTCTTGACGAAGATCAACTGCAGCGAGCCGCCATGGGGACCACCCTGCTGCGTGTGCGGGCATTGAACGACCAACAGAATCGACTGCTCACGGCCGAGTTCGCAGACGAGGCCGCCCGCACGTTGCAACAGCGGGACCGGCATCGACGGCTGACCTCGCTGGGCGTGCCGCTCGCCGAGATCGCCTTCGATGCTGCCGGCATCGACGAGGCGGCACTCTTCAGCATCGCCGACCAGATTCGTAACCAGATCCCCCTTGAGGTTGGTGAATGAGTTCGCCGTTCTTCGACGTCGACGCGATCATCGCCGACCGTCAGACGAAGATCATGATCTGCTGTGGTGCAGGTGGGGTCGGCAAGACCACCACATCGGCCGCGCTGGCGCTACGGGCGGCCGAGGCGGGCCGGAAAGTCGTG
>DATFQP010000175.1:0-3086 GCA_035264145.1 Propionibacteriaceae bacterium | reverse complement strand
CAGGAAGCCGAGCTGAGCCGCCATTGCCGCTTACCCTCGGGCGTCAGGATCGCAGCGGCCCGACCCTCAGCGCTGCAGTCATTGATGACTTGGACAGCAGATGCAGGGAGAGCGTTCTGGATCGCGGCCGCTGTCGCGGCGACGTGAATCGACTCCCTCAGTTCCCGAGCGAGGTCGAGCTGGGCAGTGGTGCAGGAGTCCACAGCGAGGCCGTTCACTGCCAGCCAGTCGACGAGTCGGTGCGGCGTGGGAATGCGCTCCACAGCGTTGCCATGACGCTCCGTCAGAGTCGCCGTGAAGCTGGTCGCTAGCACCTTACCAAGGCGAAAGTCAGGGAACCCAGCACGCATGGAACCACCTTAGCTGATTGCACGCTGGCATGACGAAATGGTAGAACCGTCTTAGCCGGTTCGTGATAGTTCGTAGCCGGTTCCACGATGACAGGAGGTCTCATGCCCCGTCCAACCAGCGACGTGCAAGCATTTGAAGCCCACGCAACTGACGCTGACCTCGACGATCTGCGCGCGCGATTAGCCGCGGCGCGGCTACCGGAAGCTGAGACGGTCTATCGCGCCGCGCCCGACCCTCGCCGATGGGAACAGGGCGTTCCTCTCGCCGACCTCGTGGACGTCGTGAACTACTGGCGCACCGGGTACGACTGGCGGTCGTTCGAAGCGCGCCTTAACCGGATCGGCCAGTTCCGCACGACCATTGACGATCTGGGAATCCACTTCCTGCACCGCCGATCTGCGCGCGCAGATGCCACCCCTCTGATCTTGACGCACGGCTGGCCAGGCAGCATTGCTGAGTTCACCCATGTAATAGACGAGCTGGCAGATCCGAAAGACGCAGACGCGCCAGCGTTCCACGTCGTGGTCCCGTCGCTGCCAGGCTTTGGTTACAGCGACAAGCCGGCCGCCACCGGGTGGGGAACCGAAAAGATCGCGGCCGCATGGGTGGAACTGATGGGAAGGCTCGGCTACAGCAAGTTCGTAGCCCACGGCGGCGACTGGGGAGGTGTGATCACCACGGTTCTCGGCGGCAGGTTCCCGGCGCACGTTCTCGGCATCCACACAGTGCTCGCGCAGGCACCGCCCGGGTTGACAACGGACGGGCTGACGGCGGTCGAGCGCAAGTGGACCGAGGAAACTCGCGATTTCTGGCGCCACCACGCGGCGTATGCGAAGCAGCAGGCGACCCGACCGCAGACCATCGGCTACTCGCTCGTCGACTCACCGGTCGGGCTTCTCGCCTGGATCCTTGACAAGTTCGCTGAGTGGACAGATACCGAAGACAGCCCGTTCGAGACGATTTCCAGAGACAGCATTCTTGACGACGTCACCCTGTATTGGCTGACGCGGACCGGTGCATCGGCGGCCCGCATTTACTACGAAAGCCACGGCGGTGTCAACTCGGTCGACCCCGAACTTCGGGTCGACGTCCCGTCAGCAATCAGTATGTATCCCCGCGACATCGAAAAGTGTCCGCGCCCCTGGGCACAGGAGCGGTACCGACAGATCGTCCGATGGAGGTCGCCCGAAAGCGGGGGACATTTCCCGTCGCTGGAGGTTCCCGAGTATTTCGTCAAAGATCTGCAAGAAGGCCTCGCGGCAGTGCTAGCCGCTAATCGGTGAACGCGGCTCGGCGACCCGGCACTCGATGACCGGCGACCGAGATCAAGACCGTTTCGTCAAAGTAATCCGCGGGAGAGGTGGCAATCTCCCCCGCATCTCGACAGTGGTGCTGCAGTTCAGGGCCACCCAGAAAGGGCCCGCGACTGGGTGTGCTGCTCGGCGTGTCAGCGAGCTGAGAAGGCGTCAGGGCCTTCACGATCGGCGGCGACCAAGCTGCTTCTCCTGAAAGGCCCTGACGTTGGCGCACTCTACGTGTGCCTGCGGGCCGTCGCCGTCTCTTGGCCGGTGGTGTCCGCGGGCTGATGAACTGTTCGGTGTCCAGGGCATGCACGTCCTCGATGTGGCCACCGGCGAGGACGGCAGCGTGCTGCTCGAGGTCGAGTCCGACGACGTCCTCACTGGCTGCCCTGACTGCGGGGTGGTCGCGATCGGCCACGGCCGCCGAGTCCAGCTGCTGCACGACGCTCCGTGCTTCGGACGGCCGGTGCGGGTGCGATGGCGCAAGCGGATCTGGCGGTGTCCCGAACCGGCGTGTGCTCGTCGGACCTGGACCGAGGTCCAGCCCTACGCCACGCCCCGCGCCAAGCTCACCGCCAGGGCGACGTCGTGGGCGGTCGACGCGTTGCGGCACGACGACACCACCGTGTCCGCGATCGCCCGGCATCTCGGCGTCGCGTGGGACACCTGCTGGTCGGCAATCAAGGCCGACGCGCAGACCAGGATCGCCGAGCCCGACCGGCTTAAGGGCATCAAGACCATCGGCGTGGACGAGCACATCTGGCGGCCCTCGAAGATCACCAGCACCGACAAGGCCGTGACCGTGATGGTCGACCTGACACGCGACGAGCACGGCTGCCTGCAGGCCCGGCTGCTGGATGCGGTCCAGGGCCGTTCGGGGAAGGTCTACGCCGACTGGCTCACCGAACACGGCGTGGACGTGAAGGTCACCGTCGAGCATGCCGCCCTGGACCCGTTCCGTGGCTATGCCAACGCCATCCGCGACGAGCTGCCCGACGCCGTCGCCGTGCTCGACGCCTTCCACGTCGTCAAGCTCGCCGGCCAGGCGCTCGATGAGGTCCGACGCCGCGTCCAACAGCAGACCCTGCACCGGCGTGGCCACAAGGACGACCCGCTGTACAAGGTCCGCCGCACCCTTCTCACCGGCGACGAGCACCTCACCGACCGGCAACGCGAACGGCTCGACAAGTACCTGCCGATCGGTGACCCCAATGGCGAGGTTGAGGTCACCTGGAGCGTCTACCAGCAGGTCCGCTCGATCTACCACGCCGAGAGCCAGTCCACGGGCCGCATGCTCGCCGAGAAGCTCCTCGACACGCTCCACACCTGCCCGATCCCCGAGGTCAAGCGACTCGGCAAGACTCTGCGCCGCTGGCGCGAGGAGATCCTGGCCTACTTCGCAACCGGCGGCGTCAGCAACGGCGGGACAGAAGC
>DATFQP010000174.1:0-5951 GCA_035264145.1 Propionibacteriaceae bacterium | reverse complement strand
TGCGGCTCTCCTGGTCGCGGCACTCGTTAAAGAGCTGTCCAAACCAGCCAGCGAGCGCACCTGGAACGGAAAGGTGGCCAGCTTCGTGCCGTACGACTTCCGGCGACCTACGTTCGCTCGAGTGCAGGAACGACTCTGGGCACCCGACAACCCCCACCTCATGACCCCGCAAGTGTTCGGGGTCGGTTGGACCGTCAACTTCGGGCGCGTGATGTCGCTGCTGCGGGCCCGGGGCGCCTCGGCCGGGGAAGCCGATACGGTCTGACCCGAGCGGCTTGGATGATGTCGCAACAGGCTGAAGTGGTGGCCCTGGGCGACGACCCGTCGTCGATCCGGGGCCGCGCACCCTCCGGGTGTCACTCGCCTCTGGAACGACCGAGAAGCATGACCGCGGCACAACGCCGTGACATCACCGCCGGCAGATTTTGACAGATGCAATCACCAGCCCGACCCAGACACAGGTGCCCGTGCCGATTTGCGAGCCAATGAAAAGGAGTCAATCGTGAGCAGAATTTTGATTGCCTACGGCACCACCGAAGGGCAGACCGCCAAGATCGCGGACTTCATCGCCGAGGTCGTCCGAGGTCACGGTCACACGGCAGATGCCGTGAACGTCAAACAATCCGATCCTGGGATTGACGGCTACGACGCCGTCATCGTCGGCGGTTCCATCCACATGGGCAAGCACGAGGAGTACGTCGGCGACTTCGTCCGGAGAAATCGAACGACTCTTGAGCGCCAAACGTCCGCACTCTTCTCGGTGAGCCTTGCGGCCCACGGCGATACAGCGAACGCTGAGGCTTACGTCGCGCGGTTCGAGCAGGAAACCGGCTGGCGCCCCGCTCAGGTTGGACTCTTCGCCGGTGCCCTGCTTTACAGCCAATACGGGTTCTTCAAGCGCCAGGGGATGAAGAAGATCGTCCGCGACAAGCCAGGGAACCTGAGTACAGATACCTCGCGCGACTACGTGTACACCGAATGGGACGAGGTCCGGGCATTCACCGAGCGCTTCCTGGACCGACTGGTTTCATCAGAGGCTGCTGAGTCACAGCAGCAGAATGCCTGAGACAACTGAGGCGGGCCGATCGCTGCCGTGATTGCTGGGCGGATAGGGTCGTCCCGGTCCTGCTGGATCGGCCGGCTTGGGGGCGAATCTGTGAAACTCGCTACCCTTCGGCGGCCACCGTCGGGGGTCCGGCAGCTCGCGCCGCGGCCACGGCGAGAGAGACAAATATCAGATCGAACACCAGCTGGAATGAGACGATGGCGCGGGCAGCTTGGTCGACGGCGTGTACGTCGCCGAAGCCGACTGTGGACACGACCGTGAGCGAGAAGTACAAAGCATCCAGGCGAGTCTCCAACCCGGCAATCGCCTCTGGATTGCTTATCGCCAGCAGGTAGTAACTGAGGGCGAAGAACAAGACGGCGACGTAAAGCGCAACGAGCAAGCCCTGGAGTCGGGCCGAGCCAGACATCTTGGCGTCTCGGTACGCGATGACCTGCCAGACAATCAATGCCGCGGCCCCAGCCAAGCCAATGAAGAACACGGCAGTGATGAGCAAGGTGTCCCCGAGGTTGACGGCTTTCCATGGCACCAGCAGGAAGACGGCGGTAACACCGGTGAGCAGCAGCACCGTTCGGACCAGCCCGCGGCGGATCGCTCGCCGCCGCGCTCGTAAAGCGTCAGGATCCATATCTCGTTTACCGGACGGTGCCGGATCAGACCGGCGTGTCGAGTCAGCGTAACGACAAGTCGCGTTCGGGCTGAGGGCTCAGATCGGCGTGTCGGGCGCAACCCACGGGCAACTTTCACGCGGATGGTGAAGCAACGCCATTCACGCACAAGGCGTGAGCGATGGCGTGCTTGGCTCGTCCTGGATTGCGGCCCTAGTGTCAGGAGACGTGAGCCACTCGCCCGGCAGCAGGGTACGGGCAGCCGGCGCCGCCTTCGCCAGCAACGCCCGCAGCCACAACCTGCGCCTGGCGCAGCTCAGCTTCCTCGGAGCCTGGACGGCCGAGTGGGCTTTCACCGTGGGACTGGGGATCGTCGCCTACCGGGACGGCGGCGCGACGGCTGTCGGGCTGGTAGGACTGCTCCGCATGGTGCCGTCCGCGGTCATAGCGCCGCTCGCTGCGCCGCTGGCCGACCGAGGACGCAGGGAACGTGTCCTCGTCCTGGTATCCACTGCCCGCGGCGTCGCTACGGGTGTCGCCGCCATCGTCGTCGGTATGAACGGCCCGCTACCGGTTGTCTATGCGCTCGCAGCTCTCTCGACCATAGCGGCGACTCTCTATCGCCCCGCCCACTCCGCATTGCTTCCGTCGCTCTGTCGGACCGGCTACGAACTGGCGAGTGCCAATGTCGTACGGGGGCTTCTGGATTCCGTAGCGACTCTGGCGGGACCGCTACTGGCGACGGTCCTTTTGCAGTTCACCAGCGTGACGGTCGTGTTCGCTATGGCCTCCGGCGCCTCGTTGTTGTCGGCCGCGCTGTTGTTGGGCTTGAATTACCAAGCACCGCCAAGACCTGCGGCTCCGCGAAGAGTGCATCTGATAGCAGAGGCGGCAGACGGTATCCGTGCCGTAGCTCAGGACCGGGACTTGTCACTGTTGATCGGCCTGGGCACTGCACAGGCGTTCACCCGCGGGGCACTCACCGTGTTCAGCGTTGTGGTCGCTTTCGAGCTGCTGGATATCGGCGAGCCGGGCGTCGGTGCCCTCACCGCTGCCATCGGCGCAGGCGCGGTGATCGGGTCGCTCGCCGCATCCTTGCTGGTCGGGTCGGGCAGGCTCGCCCAGTGGTTCGCCGTTGGCATCGCGCTGTGGGGGCTGCCGATCGCGCTGATTCCACTTTTCCCCTGGCCAGTCGCGGCATGGGTGCTTCTCGCTTTTGTCGGCGTCGGCAATGCGTTGGTGGACCTCGGCGTGTTCACCTTGATGGCCAGGCTGGCCAGTGATGCCGTGCTTGCCCGCGTATTCGGCCTGCTGGAGAGTCTGATCGCCTTCGCTGTAGGTCTGGGTGCCATCGTTGCATCAGTTCTTATCGACTTGTCTGGCGTGCGTACGGCGTTGGTCCTCGTGGGCTCGCTCTGTCCGCTGCTAGCGCTTGGGGCGTGGGGGCGTCTGAAGCGGCTGGACCGCAATATCGGTGTCGAGGACAAAGAAATCAGCCTGCTTCGCGCTATACCGTTGCTTCGGCCCTTGCCACTGCCGGCCATCGAACAGCTCGCACGGGGATTGGAACCGGTATCCGTGCCTGCCGGCCGGACTGTTTTCCGTCAGGGGGACTCGGCCGATCTCTTCTACGTGATCGAGGACGGCGTTGCCGATGTGGTGGGAGATGGTCACTTGTTGACCAAGCTCGGTCCAGGTGACGGGTTCGGCGAAATCGCGCTACTACGCCGAGTATCACGAACTGCGACCGTGCGGGCGGCAACCGATCTCCGGCTGCAAACGCTGACCAGCAAGTGCTTCCTTCCCGTCGTCACCGGATTCCCGCCGAGTGCCCGTGAGGCGGGGACATCAGTGGATGTGATGCTTCATCGCTTCAACCCCGGTGCGCCGCCAGAGGACCGACCGGAATCTGGAGAGTTGAGGTGAACTTCTGGCATCGATATCGGTTACCCCAGCCAAGGGTGATCGTGGGTTGCGTTGACCCGGAGGGGCGGGCGGTCTCCCCCGCGTGTACCAAGTCGATCAGCTGGCGCGGCTCAGAATTTGTATTTGTTTATCCGTGATCCTCAGCTCATGATCATCGCACTGAGCTCGGGATGGCTGCGCCCTGTTTGATGCCCATGGTCGCTGCTGCCACCAGCGTCCTTTGCACAATGCTGTGTTCCGGTTCTCCGTGGTCGGCCGCGTACACCGCGACCGCGTCGAACTCCGGAGTCACCTGAACGATCACGCCGTCTCGGTAGCCGATCTTGACCGGTACCGTCCCCGAGCCGATCTCCACGTCGATCCAGACTCGCGGCAAGGCGAGCCGGCTGACGCCATGATGTCGCACCCCGAGAGTGGAGGTCTCGGACAAGATGATGTCGCGAAGCGTGGCTACGGCGTCCGGTCGGGCCAGCGCACACAACGTATGGGCTGGCCGTCCCTTCTTCATCAAGATCGGCACCAGCCACGCGTCCAGGGCACCAGCGGTCAACAGCCGCGTCAGGATGCCTGGCCACAGCCGCGGATCAAGATCGTCGATGTTGGCCTCCAGCACCACCGCCTGGTCCGCCGAATCGTGTCGCTGGCCCGACATCGAACCGAGCAAGATTCTTGTGACGTTGGCTCGGCCCGGCGTATCGGCCGTGCCGGCACCCACTCCGACGGCGTCGAGCTCCATGGCCGGCAGCTCGGTCTGCTCCGCGGCCAACGTGGCTAGTAGGGCCATCCCGGTAGGTGTGGTGAGCTCGCCCCGACCGGCCGCCTGAACTCTCCAACCGCGGGCCATGTGCGTCACGGCGGGCACTGGCACGGCTATCTCACCGTGGCTTGATGACGTGACGCCCGATCCGAGGGACACCACACCGGCACTGACGCTCCTCGTCCCGATCAGATGGAACGCTGCACAGACCCCGACGACATCGGCGATCGAGTCCAGCGCTCCTACCTCATGGAAGTGGACTGTTTCGACCGGAACGTCATGGACATACGCTTCCGCCTCAGCAAGCCGGGCGAACACCGCGGAGGCACTGTCCCGTACGGGCGTCGGGAGTTCTGCTGAGGCGAGGAGGTCGCGGATGTTGCGCCACGTTCGGTGCGGCGGATCGTCGACCAGCACCCGGACTGTGATCTTGAGTGCCCGCAGTCCCGCCCTGGTCACGGTCTCGGTCTCCAGCCTCACGGCGTCCGGTACGACCGTGTCGATGCACCGCTGCACTACCTTGAGGTCGGCGCCGGCGTCCACCAGGGCTCCGAGCAGCATGTCGCCGGCAATGCCGGCAGATGCGTCGATCCACGCGTGTTTCTCAGGTGGGCTCATGTCGCCGAGTCGGCTGCAGGCGCGGCGATCTGGGCCGCCAGATGCCCCGCGCCATAGCCGTTGTCGATGTTGACGACCGCCACTCCCGGCGCGCAGGCATTGAGCATGGCAAGCAGCGCCGCGATGCCGCCGAAGGAGGCGCCGTAGCCGACCGACGTCGGCACGGCCACGACCGGCGCACCGACCAGTCCGGCGACCACGCTGGGCAGGGCACCGTCCATCCCGGCCGCGACCACGATGGCCCGCGCTTCGCGAAGCAGCTCGAGTCTGGACAGGATCCGATGCAGCCCTGCGACACCGACGTCGACCACGAGCTCCGCCCGACGTCCGAGATATTGGGCGGTGAGCAGTGCTTCGCGGGCTACCGGCAGATCCGACGTACCCGCGGCGACCACGACCACCAAGCCGCCGGAAGTGACTGGGGGCTCGGCCGGCCAGACGAGGAGCCGGGTCTCCGGCTCATAGCGCGCGTCGGGCAACTCCGCTAGTACAGCGGCCGCCTGGCTGGGATCGGCACGCGTGAACAAGGTGACGGAATCAGCCCGATGCCGTACTTCAGCAGCGATTCGGCGCAGCTGGGTCGGGGTCTTGCCCTCGCAGTAGATGGCCTCCGGATAGCCACGGCGGGCGGTTCTTTCTCCGTCGAGAGTGGCAAAAGAGGACAGGTCCAGCGTCTCCGAGTCACTCATTCGCTTGGGAAAGGAGGGTCAGGGTGAAGCCGCCGGACTGTATCCCGGCCAGATCCACCACGGCGAAGCGGAAGCCTGCCCGCTGAACCGTGGCAAGAATCGTGGAGCGGACCGGTTCGGTGACCGCTCGGACCAGCTCAGGCTCCGGCAGCTCGATCCGAGCGATGTCACCGTGGTGGCGCACACGGAGATCGTCGAATCCCAGACTGCGCAAGCCGGCCTCGGATTGTTCGATCTGCCGCAGCTTCTCCGGGCTGACGATCTCATGATGGGGGATTCTCGATGCC
>DATFQP010000173.1:0-9210 GCA_035264145.1 Propionibacteriaceae bacterium | reverse complement strand
TTCGCTGCACCTCGCAGTCAGCGAGCGGGGTACTCGCCGCGGCGGCCTACGGCCGCGAAGCTCGGGGAATGTGTTCGTGCCTCTCGCCAGTGGCGGGAGGCACGAGCGCGTTATAGAGATTTTCCTGCCACACGGGGCGCTAGATGATGCCCGTCGTGCCCACGAGTCGACCGAGCAAGAACGTGGCCGCCAGGGCGATGGCCCCGCCGAGCACAACCCGGATGGTGGGGCGCAGGATCGGGCTGTAGCCCAAGCGGGCGCCGATCGCACCGGTGATCGCAAGGGCTACCAGCACCGCGACCGTGGTCGCCGCAATCCGCCACTCCTCCGGAAAAATCAAGACGGCCAGCAGCGGCAGCACACCACCAACCGTGAACGCCGCGGCTGAGGCCACCGCCGCGCGCCAGGGACTGACGATGTCCGCGGGGTCAAGGTTCAACTCTGCGTCCAGATGGGCCGCCAGGGCGTCGCGCTCTGTCAGTTCGTGCGCCACTTGCCGCGCTGTGTCAGCGGTCAGACCCTTGCGCTCGTACAGGCTGACGAGCTCAGCCAGCTCCTCCTGAGGCATCTCGATCAGTTCCCTGCGCTCCTTCGCGATCAGAGCACGCTCACTGTCGCTCTGGCTGCTGACCGAGACGTATTCGCCGGCGGCCATCGAGATGGCCCCGCCGACCAGGCCAGCGAGGACCGCGGTCAGGACCGGCGCCAGGCCGGGTGTCGCGCTTGCCACACCGACCGCCAGGGCCGCAACCGAGACGATCCCGTCGTTCGCGCCAAGGACGCCAGCACGAAGCCAATTGAGCCGGTTGGCCAGCCCGCCGCGATGGGGCTCATCCGAGTGGTATTGGGCAGAGCTCGTCATACCGCGAGTGAAACACTCAGCTCAAGTGGGCGCCAGCAAGGATTGGTTTGCCTTCCCCGCCTCCTCCCCGGCTGGCATGCTGGGGCGCGGAGGGAGATGAGCTGATGGCCGCTGGCTACTCCGGTACACCGCTGGTCAAGAAGCTCGGATTCGCGCCGGACATGTCCGTGGTCCTGCTGCACGCCCCGCCGAACTTCTCAGAGCTGCTCGGTGAGATCCCGAGCGGAGTCACGGTCAGCCGCCGGTTGGGTCCCGCGGACGTCGTGCTGATCTTCGCTCAGTTCGCCGCGGACCTGGCGACAAGGGTGCAGGCCCTGAAGTCCGCTGTGGCGCCGGACGGGATGGTCTGGGTCGTCTGGCCAAAGCGGGCGAGCAAGATGCCGACCGATCTGACTGAAAACGTCATCCGCGAGATTGTGCTCCCCACCGGCCTGGTCGACGTCAAGGTCTGCGCCATTGACGAGACCTGGTCGGGGCTGAAACTGGTCATCAGGAAGACGCTTCGTTGACGACCGTGAGTGTCGCGCTGGCTTTGCCGTCAGGCAGGAATCTTCAGCGCAGTAATCGACTGGTCGGAATCGTCGCTCATCAGCAACGTCACCTCACCGCGGGGGACGTCGAAGGCCAGGAACCCACGCGTGCTCTGTCCCCCAGAAAGCTCGCCGACGCCCAGCACCTGACGCGTGATACCAGCATCCGCGACATCGAACAATTCACCGGTGTGATCAAACGCTTGGAAGTTGTACGGGTCGTAGTCCAACCGACCAGCACTGCAGACGATCTTGACCTCGACCAGAAGGTAGGTTCCGTTCAACGGCTGCTCGCGCCCCGTCTCTCGCCAGCTGCGGCTGAGCAGGATCAGCCTGCCACTGCCCTCTGGCGTGGTGAACTCGATCTCGCCGTCACTCGGCGGATCGGCCCGAATCGACGGCACAGTGACCGGCAGCGGAGCGGCGACATGGGCGTCCCGGTACCGCGCCACGGCACTCGCCACCAGCACGATCAGAGCAACGGCCACGATCAAGCTCACGCTGAGCACGCCTGGCCAGCGCCGGTGTGGCGTGGACTCGGGCCGCCAAACGCCGGTCGGTGTCAGCGACGGAGGAGGTTCCGATGGGGGCGGTCCGGCGGGCAGAAACTCCGGCCCGCTCGGATTGGCGCCCATTCCTGGCGGCTCGATTCGGGCGCTCTCCGGGCCTACGCCGGGGTCCGCCTCATCAGGACCGTACATGTACGACCACGGTATCGCGCCGACCGCTACTGAGCGCCGGCAAGATCCGCTCTAGGCGGCCGGTACACAGTTCTTCGACCCAGAAATATCGCTGCTCTCCACAGACGCGTGTCGTCCTGTACCGCTGTCCACAGATCCGACTGCCGCCCGCACGACCAGTGTGGCGCTCCGCAATGTAGAACGCATGAGATTAGGGAAGGCACGAATTACTCTGTCTCGACCCGGTGACCTTCTTGGGGTGGTGCCGTACCTGGTGGGATTTCACCCAGAAGAATCCGTCGTTGCCGTGATGCTCCGATCGGGCCGGGTCGTGCTCACGATCCGAGTTGACGTGCCGCCGACGTCTGGCGCAGCCGACCTTGCAGGACAGATTGCCCGGCTGGTCGCTCAGCACGGCGCCCAGCACTTGGTTCTGATCGGCTACAGCATAAATCCTCAGGTTCGCGAGCTGCTGATGGAAATGGCGTGGGAGCTTACTCCCTCCGGCTTGCAGGACGTTTTGTTCGTCGATGGTCAGCGCTGGTGGTCATTGATGTGCACCAGCGGTTGCTGCCCGTCGGACGGCCAGCCGTACGACCCCCGTTCCTCTCCAGTCGCTGCCCAAGCGGTATACGCGGGGTTGGCTGCCCGGCCTGACCGGCGAGCACTTGAAGCGGACGTGAGCGGCCCGGCCGAGGCCGAACACCCAGAGCTTTCGCGGCTCGTCGGGCAGGAATCGCCGTATATCGATGGGCTCGCTCCGGCGGAGCGTCGCGACCTCATGCGAACGATCATTGCGACCTCCTTGGTACAGCAGGCGCCACCAGACGATCGCACGTGCACCCGATTGGGCTTGTTGGCCCGCGAGGTCGAGGCCCGGGACGTGGCCTGGGCAATGATCAGCGGGAAGGACGCTGAGCAGCATCGTCAGGTGTGGGCGCGTGTGGTGGCACGGACAGTCCCGCCACTCGAGGCGGCGCCGCTGTGCCTGCTCGGATTCTGCGCCTGGATCTGCGGTGACGGCGCCATGATGAATTGCTGTATTGAGCGGGTGAGCGATGTTGATCCGAACTATTCCTTCGGGCAACTGCTTGCCAGGATCAGCCAGCAGGCGCTTCCGCCGCGGCTGTGGGAAGAGTTCGGCCCAGCGAATATGCAACGGCGATCGATAGTCAGATGAGGATGCTGTACTCCATTAGGTTGTGCTCATGACGCGGTTTGTGGTCTGCGGCGAGACACTCATCGATCTCATCCGGTCACCTGACGGCCCGCAGGAGGCGGCTGGTAGCACGTGGTCGGCGCTCTCGGCCGGCGGCCCAATGAATTCGGCGGTCGCCCTGGGCCGTCTCGGAGTCCCAACCCATTTCCTGGGCCGACTAAGCACGGACACGTTCGGCGAGCAGCTGCGGAGCTATATCGATGGTGCTGGAGTTGAGCTCGACCTGGCGGTCGAATCCGGACAAGCCACCTCGCTGGCGATCGTCAGCCTCAATGAGCAGGGGGTCGCGAGCTACACCTTTCACTTTGCCGAGACGGCCAACTTCGGCTGGCAGCCCGACGAGCTGCCCGCTCTCACCGCTGACGATTGGCTTCACATCGCCTCCCTGTCCTGCGTCGTGAGCCCGGGTGCCGAGGTCTTATTGGAGTGGATGCAGACGGTTCGCGCCGGCGTCTCGTATGACGTCAACGTACGGCCCAATGTGATCAGCGATCCAATGCTCTACTGGCGGAAGGTCGAGCCTTGGCTGCAGGTCATCGGAGGGCACGGAGGCATCGTCCGGGCAAGTGATGAGGACATCAGCTTCCTGCCGAATGATCGCTCCGACAATGATCCACTTGCGGTCGCAGGCGACTGGGTGCGGAGGTACGGCTTGAGCTTGGCGGTCATCACACTTGGCTCCCACGGTGCTGTCGGGATCGAGGCCGACGGCAAGCAGACTCGGGTTCCGGGGGTTCCCACCGACGTGGTCGACACCGTGGGCGCAGGCGACACCTTCATGGCCAGCTTTCTGGACTCTCGGATCAATCGGAGATTGCCTTTGGAGGAGTCGCTGAGCCGGGGCGTCGCCGCGGCGTCGATCGTCTGCTCGCGGCGAGGGGCAAATCCGCCAACGGCCGCCGAGGTGGACGATTTCGTCGCCAGAGCCGGGGTGGACTGAGGCCACGACGCTGGCTGCCCGGGGAGCTCGAGTGCTTCCTATGACCGATTTGGTTAACTCCACGGTCACCATTCGCAGCCCGGGAGGAGCCTCCTCCCGGCTAGCTGCCGTCCAGATTTCGCAGCTGCGGTACTAGCCGTTCTTGCCCGCAGGTTTGACCGCCGTCAGGCATCCGATTCGTGATCCCATGATTCCGGCCAGCCGCCCGCGGTGTTCGACTGTGCCACCCATTGCCGATGCCACGACCGGAGTCAGGTCGTCGAGGCCTTCTCTTCGCAGGTCATAGATCCGTGGCAGCTGTCCACCGGGACGGAGGACCCGGGCTTGCTCATTGATTGCGGCGCCTGGATCGGCCCAGTGGTGTGCGCTCAACGTCGAGAGCACCAAGTCGAATTTGCCGGCAGAAAACGGCAACGACTCGGCGGGCACCGTCTCGAATTTCGAGAGTGTCCTGAAGGCCGGCCGTACGGGCATGGTTTCGCGCGCGGCGGATCATGTCGTCCGACGGATCAACGCCAACGAGCCGAAGGTGGGAACGGCCCTGCGCGAGTTCCAGCAACAACCGCCCCGGACCGGTACCCACATCGAGAACTGAAGCACCCCCGGGAAGCGCAGACCCGAGCTCATTGGCGACGGCCCGGTAGAAGCGGCGATGCAGCCAACGGGCCAGCAACAGGTCGTAGAGTGCGGCGGAACGGCCGCAGATGACCCTGTGTGTGCCAGGTGCCCGTGAACGCGCACTCATTCCCTTTCGCTGGGGCAACCATGATGCCGCAGCCGCAACCCGAACTCTGCAGGGCTCCCGCCTGTCGCTCAGCGTTCGTCCAACCTCCCCGGTCTGACCTCCGTATGCACCGGTTGACGTGCCGGCGTCAAGGTCGTCGGGCTTTCAGGCTGGTGCTGGTGCGGACGCTGATTCGGTGGCTTGCCGAACGCTGGCCGCCTCCGTGAGCAACGAAACGGCCCGTTGCGCGCGCTGAGCGTTGGGCTTGGAGCCGTCCACCTCAGTGAGGTAAAAGGTGTCGATCGCCTGGCCGGCCAGCGTGCTGATGTGAGCGGAGCGAATCGACAGTCGCTCTGCTGCGAGGGATTGGCCCAGCGTGTACAACAATCCGGCGCGATCTCCGGTCCGCACCTCGACGACGACCGCTGTTGCGCTGGCGTCTTCGATCAGGTCAACGTAAGACCTGGCGGCGTGGCCGTTTGAGCCCGGTGAGCCGCCTGCTTGCGCGCGGGACTCGCGGCGCCGTAGGCCTTGCAGCACGGTCGTGTCACCTCTTTGCAGTCGCTCGAGCTGCTTGATCAAGAACGCCACGTCGGGCAGGTCTGTGGCGAGCTGTTTGTCGACCCGCCAGGTGTTGACCGCAATCCCGTTCACCGTAGTCAGCACCGCAGAGCGGACCTGGACCGAGTGTGACGCCAGTAAACCGGCGGTTTCACTGAATAGTCCGAGCCGGTCAGTGGCCGCGATGATCAATTGGATGCCGCCCGTTTTGGACTCCAGTCTGATCCGGGGTCGGCCGTCGATCTGAACTGACCTGGCCAGGCCGAGATCGACCAGCTCAGTTCGCTCATTGTGTCGATCCTCGCCGACCAGCAGGCCCTCGCACCGATCCGTCAAGGCTGTGATCAACTGTGATCGCCAAGGGGACCAAGCGGCGGGGCCGGCAGCCCGGGCATCGGCCTCGGTCAGCGCTCTAAGCAATCGGAGCACCTCGGCCCGGCCCTCGACCGCCTGAGCTAGAGCATCGAGGGTGGCCGGATCGCTGTGGTCACGCTTGGTCGCGAGCATCGCCAGAGTGAGGTGGTGTAAAACCAGGTGCTCCACCAGATCTGCATCCTTGGCCGGCAATCCCATCCGCTCCACATTCCGGCGGGCGATGGGCGCTCCGACCACCGGATGGTCTGGGCCGACGCCGGGGAGCTTGCCGATATCATGAAAGAGGCCGGCCAGCAGTAGCAGATCTGGGCGTTCGACACCGGTCAAGTGGCGTTGGGCTTCGGCCACCGTCTGAATGGAGTGCCGGTCAACGGTGTGCCGGTGGACGGGATTGTATTGCGGCCTCGCTCGGATCGCCTCCCAGCCCTCGACCCAGCGCGGAATGCAGCCGGCCAGATCAAGCGCCTCCCATACCGGAAGCAGGTTCTCTCCGGTGGCCAGCATCTCCAGGAAAGCGTCCCGAGCCTCGTCCGGCCACGGGTCCTCGATCGGCGGGGCATGGCGGCCGAGGTTCTCCGCGGTGACCGGTGACAGCACGAGCCCGCGCGTTGCCGCGAGCGCGCCGGCGTGCAAGCCGAGAAGCGGTGTTGATGGCTTGGTTCGCCGGTCCAGCCCGACCTCTCCTTGGTGGACGATCAGGCCATGCGCCTCTTGGCTGTAAACGGGTGCACGTTCCCGCCTGGCGAATGAGAGCACCCGCCGCTGGGGAATGACTTGGCGCGCGGCCCGAACCGTCAGGTCCACGGCGTGGCCGATCCGGCGGGCGGCCAGGGAGACGTCACGGTGCAAGCTGTCGGTGTCGGGAAATCCCAGCCGTTCAGCGACATCCGCTGCTTCGCTCGCCAGCAATCGATCCAACGCGCGGCCGGAGGAGACATGCAGGGCGTCGCGCACATCGAGCAACCGTCCGTACGGCCCATCGACGCCCAGATGGGGGTGATCGGTGAGCCAGCTGGCCGCGAGCGCCCGCAGCGTCGTCATGTCGCGGATGCCGCCGCGGGCCTCCTTGAGGTCTGGCTCGAGCAGGTATGCGGCGTCCCCGTGTGCGGCCAGCCGTTCGTCGAGGGAGGCGAGAAGCTCCGGTAGCCGCTTGCGGGCGTTGTTCCGCCAGGCGTCGAGAAGTAACGAGCGAGCTGTTGTCACCAGGGCCGCGTCGCCGGTGATGGCTCGAAGGTCAAGCAATCCCACGCCAGCACTCAATTCGCGGCCGGCGACGTCGCTGCACTCCGATGGAGTGCGCACCGAATGGTCAATCCGAATTCGGGCGTCCCAGAGCGGATACCAGATCTTCTCAGCCAGGGAATTGACTTGCTTCGTCTTGCCGTCGTGGATCAGAACGAGATCGATGTCCGAGCGGGGGCCGATCTCGCGCCGGGCGAGGGAACCCACCGCGGCCAGCGCAACACCCGGTACCTGTCCGCTGGTCTTTCCGCCGAAAGCTGAGTTCGTCGCCTCGGCGTAGAGCGACTTCAGTCCCCACTCGACGGATTCGGTCATCAAACGCCGACGATCCGGCCCAGACGTGGTTTCCCACGAGGACCGGATCGCGACGTTGAGACGCTCGCTGACTAAGTCACGCTTCAGAGCGCGTCCAGCCCGCGCTCACCAGTTCGGACGCGGACGATGTCGTCCACGGGAACCGACCAGACCTTGCCGTCACCGATGCGGCCGGTCCGAGCGCTCTTGACCAGGACATCGATGATGTCTTTGACATCGTCGTCGTCCACGAGCACCTCAAGTCTCACCTTGGGAACCAGATCGACGGTGTATTCCGCTCCGCGGTAAACCTCGGTGTGGCCACGCTGACGCCCGAAGCCGCTGGCTTCGCTAACGGTCATGCCCTCGACGCCAAACGATTCGAGCGCCGTCTTCACTTCATCCAACATGTGCGGCTTGATGATGGCTGTTACGAGCCTCATGCCGTCACCTCCTGATCATGGTTGGTCTCGACCTCAGTCTGCCGCGGAGCTGAGCCTCCGTAGGACACGCCACGAGCTCCGGCGCCGAAGCTGCCGAGATCGTAGCCAGTCTCAGCGTGCTCGGACCCGTCGACGCCCGCCTGCTCCTCTTCCGCAGTGACGCGGAAGCCGATCGTCTTGTGCAGCGCGAATCCGATCACCAAGGTCAACACGAGGCTGAAGAGCAGCACGCCGAAGGCACCTACGGCTTGGCGCCAGAGCTGATCGACACCGCCGCCGTACAGCAGGCCGCTGCGCTCGTAGCTGACTCCAGCCGGAGAATCCGGGGCGAGCAACAGACCAACAGCCAGGGTGCCCCAAAGACCGCCGATCAGATGGACACCGACCACGTCGAGGGAGTCGTCGTAGCCGAACTTGTACTTCAGCCCGACGGCCAGTGCGCAGAACACGCCGGCCAGGGCGCCCACGATGATTGCGCCGACCGGGCTGACTGAGGAGCACGACGGGGTGATGGCGACAAGGCCGGCGACGACCCCCGAAGCGGCACCAAGGGAGGTTGCGTGCCCGTCACGAAGGCGCTCGGTGAGCAGCCAGCCCAAGGCAGCGGCACCGGTCGCCACCATGGTGTTGACCCACACGACCGAGGCGGTGTTGTTGGCAGCTACGGCCGAGCCGGCGTTGAAGCCGAACCAGCCGAACCACAGCAGGCCGGCCCCGATCATGACGAGGGTGAGGTTGTGCGGGCGCATCGGATCGTGCCTCCAGCCGAGCCGCTTGCCCAGGACGAGAGCCAACGCGAGACCCGCCACACCGGCGTTGATATGCACCGCGGTGCCACCGGCGAAGTCGATGGCCTCGAGGTTGTTGGCGATCCAGCCACCGACGTGGGTGACCGCGCCGGAGTCGTCGGTGAGGGTGAAGTCGAAGACCCAGTGAGCAACCGGGAAGTAGACGACGGTCGCCCATATGCCGGCGAAGATCATCCAGGTGCCGAACTTGGCACGATCGGCGATGGCGCCCGAGATCAGGGCGACCGTGATGATGGCGAAGACGGCCTGGAAGGCCACGAAGGCCATCGCCGGAAGGCTGGCGTCGGTGTCTTCCATCAACCCCTTGAGCCCGAGGTATTGCAGTGGATTGCCCACCAGCCCGGCGCCGATGTCGTCGCCGAAGGAGATGGAGTAGCCGTAAAGCACCCAGAGGACGGAGATGAGCGCTAGAGCCCCGAAGCTCATCATCATCATGTTGAGGACGCTCTTGGCGCGCACCATGCCGCCGTAGAAGAGCGCCAGGCCTGGTGTCATGAGCAACACCAGCGCCGCGGAGGTCAGGACCCAGGC
>DATFQP010000172.1:0-9086 GCA_035264145.1 Propionibacteriaceae bacterium | reverse complement strand
TAGGTCGTCATAGCGTTTGGTGCGCGTGTCACCGAGGTGAATGCACCAGAGAGGTCGAGATGAGCACACCGCCGGCTGAAGATATCGCTGCCGCATTGGTGGCTGCCCGAAGCGAGGGCAGGAGCCTGACACGGTTTCCCGGTGTAGTGCCCGCCAGCATGGCCCAGGCCTACCAGATCCAGGACCTGGCGATGTCCCGATGGCAGGACAAGCTGGTCGGCTGGAAGATCGGCTACATCCCGGCGGATCGGCGCACCCCGGGAGACCCGGACCGGCTTGTCGGTCCAATCTGGGCTCAGCAGTGTCACCATGGCGAGGAGCAGGGATCCCCGGTCGAGGTCGGCATCTTCACGTCCGGGTTCGCGGCCGTGGAAGCCGAGCTCGTCATTCGGCTGGGGGAGGATCTGCCGGACCACCATAGGGACGGCTGGACAGCCGAAGAGGCGGCTGGCCTGGAGCAACATCTGCTGCTCGGCATCGAGGTGGCCAGCAGCCCGATCCCTGACATCAACGCCCTCGGCCCGACCGTGATCGCCGCCGACTTCGGGAACAACAACGGTCTGGTGCTCGGCTCAGTCCTTGCCGACCGGCCTGGTGGGGCTGCGATCCAACTTGCCTGTTATGTCGACGAGCACTTCGTGGGAGAAGGATCCGCCGAGAACCTGCCCGGCGGAATTCATCATGGCCTGGCGACTGCGCTGAATATCCTCGCCGGCCGGGGTCGCCCGGTCCGCGCGGGCATGGTCTTCGCCACGGGTGCTATCACCGGCATCCATCCGATCCGGTCCGGACAGCATTGCCGGGTCGACGAACAGGGTGGACCGTCAGTGGAACTCCGGACCGCCGACGCCCACACGTTGGCGCGCAGCTAAGAGGCGTCTGTTCCGGAAGCACTCAGTGGTCGGTCGCACATCGGGACGGGATCAGTTCTTCTGGGCGCTTCCGCGGGTGTCCCAAGTCCGGTATCTGACGGAGCCATCTCGCCGCTCCCTTGTTCGCCGGTGGCGTGCTGGTGGCCTATGTCGGACCAACGCCGCGACGGCCCAGGGCTTCGTACAGGCAAAACGGCGTTCACACGTCCGCGCCCCCCATCGTCACACCTGGGGCTCTGCGGGGCTTCATCTAGTTGGGTGAAGCCAGGTGCGCTCGAAGGGCGCATGCCCGGGTTACACGTCATCTGTCCTATCCGAGATCATCTCCGCGAATCTCAGTACGTGATGAAGCCATAAGGCGGGTCGCTCGCGGTGAATCGTGTGACCGCTCTCGATGACGACGACATGGTGGGCGGGGAGCCGATCCATCAGGACCGACCGATCGGGGTTCGTCAGCGCGGAATCCTGGGTCGCGACGAGCAGTTCCACCGGTACGGGACACTCATTCACGAGTTCCTGAAGGCTCCACCGATTGGCCCTCAGCAGGCTGGTAACTCGAACGACGTCGAGCATCAGCCGGTTCTTCACGGAATTCTCCGCGTCCCGGCGAGACCACGTCGGGTTGTCCTCGAGCAGCGCCGCGACGGTCCCGGCAGGATCGGCACGAGTCACCCGAACGGTTTCTTCCACGTTGTCCGCGAAGTCGCCGAGGTCGAGGGATTCGGACAGACCCGGGGGGTCCTCAATCACCATGCGGTCGCAGTACTCCGGTGCCAGCCGGGCGAGAGTCAGGCCCACGATTGAGCCGAGTGAATGACCAGCCAGAACATTCACCGGCCCTGGTATCTGTGCGAGAACGTCTTGCGCGAGGTCCTCGATGGTCAGTTGGCCCGGGCCAGCGGCCTGCCGTGACCCGTGACCCAACATGTCCACCGCATGCACCTGCCACCCGAGGTCCGACAGATCCTGCCGAAGCCGCCACCACGTCAGCTGGCTGGACTGCACTCCGTGAAGAAGCAGAATGGACCGCTTCCCCGTCATGCAGCGACCAGCCCTGTGGCAGTTCCCGGTGACAGGAACTCGACCCTGCGGCCGACCAAGAGCGGATCCTTCCGGGCATGGAACTGCTGAACGTGGTCGGCCGCTTCGTGGGCCGCGAAAGCATCACGGTCCCGGTACACCTCGTAGAAGATCCGGGCCAGAGGAGCACCTTCAACGGAATGCGTGGCGTACACGAGCGTGCCGGGCTCTTTCTCGCTGATCTCGTGAACCACGGCTGCAGTGAGCTCGTCAAACCTGGTTACCGCTGCTTGGTCGCCGCAATCGAAACGAACCACAAGTGCAAACATCCCCACCCCTCCTCCGTAACGACCTGTGAACTGTGTGCAGTCTCGCACTACCGGGATGACGCGGCCGCTGCATGCCGCGGCCCCCCGTGTCATGCCACCTCCGCCGGTCATTCCGCTGGCTCATAGGAGACCTCTGAGGGAGGCCCGGACCTCCCTCAGCGCTAAAACGGCTGACGGGCGCCGGTTTAAATCCGAAGGGCGTGACCTAGGCTGGGCACTGGTCGTCGACGTGCGTTCGGACTCCGCGGCGCCCGCTCCGGGCACCCTCCGAGTCCACGCCAAGGACCGGACAGAGGCCTGAGATGGTTTTCGAGGTTCTCGCAGCGATTGTTCTCGTCGCCCTCATCGTTGTGGCCCTGAGCTTGCGGGTTGTGAAGCAGTACGAACGTGGGCTCGTTTTCCGGTTTGGACGGGTCCGTGACCGGGTGCGGAATCCCGGCCTCACAATGCTGGTGCCCGTCGTTGACCGGATGCACAAGGTGAGCCTGCAGATTGTGACGATGGCTGTGCCCGCCCAAGACGGGATCACCCGTGACAACGTCACCGTCAAAGTCGACGCGGTCATCTATTTCCGTGTTGTCGACCCGGTGCGTGCGATTGTCAATGTTGAGGACTATCGATTCGCTATGTCCCAGGTCGCTCAGACGTCGCTTCGATCGGTGATCGGCAAGAGCGATCTCGATGACCTGCTCACGAACAGGGAGCGGCTGAACGAAGGCCTAGAGCTGATGATCGACAACCCCGCCGTGGATTGGGGCGTCCACATCGATCGGGTCGAGATCAAGGATGTCGCCCTTCCGGACGCGATGAAACGGTCGATGTCTCGGCAGGCCGAGGCTGAACGGGAGCGCCGGGCCCGGGTGATCTCGGCCGATGGTGAGCTGCAGGCCTCCGACAAGCTCGCCCGCGCCGCCGACGCCATGGCCCACACGCCGGGTGCCTTGCAGCTGCGGCTGCTCGAGACAATTGTGTCGGTCGCTGCGGAGAAGAATTCGACCCTGGTGCTGCCGTTTCCGGTCGAACTCCTTCGGTTCCTGGAACACAACACGGCGGCGTCTGCCGCGCAAGGATCGCGCGATACGGCAAAGCCGCAACCTGAGCCCGTGCAGGAGCAGCTTGTTCCAAGCCAGCGGAGCGAGCCGACTCAGGGCGCCCCTCACCGGTTGGGTCAATCACGTCTTGAAGACGTGCAGCAGGCGACACCCGCTGTTGAGCAATTCGTAGGTACCCCTGCCGAAAGGAGCAGGTGATGACCACGGCGGCGCCCGATACCGAACGACCGACCAGTACCGCGCGCTGCGGTTGCTGTGGTCGCGCAGTGCACCCCAGCCGCCTCACCGAGCTGGGATCCACACCCGGCGTCTTCATCTGCACCTCGTGCGCATTGTGGGCCGCGCGTCGATCGAGCAATGTTCCGGTCCTGCGCCTCGACCCCCGACTCGCTGCCCGGTGGGTACGGCATCGAATTGCTGGGACCATGGGTCCGGCAACGATGGCGATCCCTATCCTGTACAGCACCGATCTCGACCGCACCGCCACCTACTACGGTCCGCTTGGCCTCAAGGTGATTGAAAGGCACGACGCATTCCTCGTGATGCGGACGGGGTCCGCAGAGCTGCACTTCGCCAGCGGCCACGTCTCTCCCGCGCCGGGCCAAGCATTCCTGCATGTTCCCGACGCCGGAAAACTATGGAAGGACCTCCAGGGCCTCGGCGTCGTGGACGTTGGACCGCTCGAAGATCGCCCCTCCGGACTGCGGGAGTTCGTGGTGACCGATCCAGATGGCAACCGCATTCGTGTGGGGAGCCGCACGCCCCAGACGTAATTGCCGCTTCTGAAGTTCGCGTGAACCCGCACGTCGGATCGGGCCGCTGCCGCCGGACCGGCCGGCTCAGCGGAACAACAGGACGAGGGCGCCAACCAATGCCAGCGCGACGCAGGCAATGAGGAAGGCGATGGCGAGCTGGTGGTCGCCGGCGGTCGTGCTGGGCGTTGGCTCGGCTGGCTCCGACGGCAGGTCGCTCAGGATGGCGGCAAGTTCCCCGCGCGTACGAGCCGCCAGCGTGCGCTCGACCCGGTCGGCGTGCTCGTCAAGGCTCAGTCGGCCGGCGGCGGTGTGCCGCTCCAAGGCGTGCACCACCTGCTCACGGTCCTCGTCCGAGGCTCGCAACTCGGGCGCGTTCACATCCATCACCTTAGGGCCGATCTCGAACGACGGCAGCGCGTCGGCGGATTTGGCGGTACGGTGCACGGCGTGGCGGCATCTACTCCGGGCAACGGCCTGTTTGTCATCGAACGGATCCTTCGCGACCGGCGGAGCATCTGGCAACAGATCGTGGACCAACGTCACCTGGGGCAGTTGATCGGCCAGATGGTCGGTAGCACGGTGATCAGCCTCGCGCTCTACGGCGCCGTGCTCGGCGCCTCGCACGGTTGGCAGCAAATTCTCTCCTCAATGGTCAAGCTGCCGCTGCTGTTTCTCGCGACGCTCGCGATCTGCCTCCCCACGCTGTACCTGTTCAACCTGGTCTTCGGGTCGAGGCTGTCGATGGTGCAGGCGGTGGCGCTGATTATGGTGTCGATCACGGTGACCGCCGTGCTGACCCTCGCGTTCGCGCCGGTCAGCCTGTTCTTTCTGGTCACCGCCAAGAGCTATTCCTTCTATAAGCTGCTCAACGTCTCCATCCTGCTGTTGACCGCGTTGGTCGGACTGCGCTTCCTGGTGGAGGGCATGCGGGCGGTCAACGACCAGCGTTCGGTCGCGCCGGTGGACGCGACCGCCGAGATCGCCACGGTTCCGGAGACGGTGAACGGTTCTGTTTCGCCGCAGCTGCGCCGGATGACTGCCGCGACTGCCGACGGCGCGCCGGTCGCCATCGCGACCTTGCCACCCGCCACCGCGACGGTGCCACCCATGCAGGCATCCCCAGAGGGGCAAGCGCTACCGGTCGGGATGCCGCCAGCCCAGGTAGGGCAGTCCGCCGCGGCACGACCGGCCAGCACGATCCTGCTCTACGTGTGGATCGTGCTCTTTGGGTTCGTCGGTACCCAGCTCGCCTGGACGCTGCGCCCGTTCTTCGGCGACCCAGGATCACCCTTCGCGGTTTTCCGGGAGGTCGGTGGCACGTTCTACGCCGATGTCTTCAGTACGATCGGCCAACTGCTAGGCGGTTGACCACGCCCGGCAGTCAGCTGGATGTCACGTGAAGATCACTCGGGCTCGTGACTGCTCAGCCAGTCGGCCCACGTAACGATGCCCCGCCGGCTTCCTGGGCTGGTGAGCAACGTCGCGGCAACACGGTCCGTGAGCGAGCGCGGCAGCGGGAACGGCAGCGTACGTAGGCGCGGCGCCCGGAGCTGTCGCCACTGATCAACAGCTTCGGCGAACGTCAGGACCTCGGGGCCGCCGAAGTCGGCAAGCCGACCGCCGGGCCCGTCGCGGAGACATCCAACGAGGTAGTCCGCGAAATCGGTAGTGTCGACCGGCTCCATCTGTAGGTTTGCTGGCAGCGGCATGACGGGGAGTCGAGCCATCCTGCCGAGCAGGCGATCCTGCAGCCAATGGAACTGGGTCGCGCGGGCGATCGACCACGGGATGGAGCTTGACCGGACCAGGTTCTCAGCCTCCAACTTGCGCCGCAGGTAAGCAACTCGTGGTTTGTCGATACCGACGATCGACACGTAGACGATGTGTCCGACACCGGCCGCTGCGGCCTGGTCCAGCAGCCGTGCCGTGCCCTCGCCATCGACGTCGGCCGGGCTGTACCACAGGTCTTTGGGGACGAAGTAGCCCCTACGGGCGGCCGGCGAGAGCGTGGCCGCGTGGATAACTATCTGACATCCGGTTACGGCGTCGGCTATGCCCTCCCCGGTGGCGAGGTCACCGCGAACCCACTCGACGTCGGGATCCGTGCCCGTAGAGCGAGCAAGGACCTTCACCCGATAGGAGCCCTTGAGTCGAGCAATGAGATCCCGGCCAAGGTGTCCGGTGCCGCCCGTCACAACAACGGTGTCCATTGCCCTTCCTCGATCCAGGGAGTTCGCGTCCGCTTGGGCAGCTTACGCGGACGGAGACGGCGGAACTTGCAGCAGTTCGTTTGAGCGGCTGCGTACGCCTGGCGGCCGGTGAGGGATTTTGCGGCTCGTCAAGCATCGTCGAACGACGGTTAGCAGCTCATCTGTGAACACGCGCCTTCAAGCATGCTGTTCGGCGAGTGTCAGATGAGAGGACCCTCGCGAGAGGTCGCCCTCCCACTGGTCGGGTTCGGCGCTGACGAGGCATCGGGCTCCAGCGAAAGCATCATCGCAATCTCCTCCTCGCCTCGTTGGAGGTCGGAGCCGCGTGATGGGCGGCGGTAGCTGGTGGTACGAAACCCGAAATTCTTGGCGAAGCCGATCGCCCGCGCGTTGTCGGTACCCACCCAGTAGTAGAGCTGCGGGTAGCCCTTTTGGGTCGCCAGCGCCGCCGCAGCCTCGACGAGTCGCCAGGCGACGCCGGTGCCCCGTGCATCTGGAACGACGTACAGGCCGAAGACCTCGGCCGCTGAGGCGTCCTGCTCGTAGGGTCCGAGGCTGACAATTCCCTGCGATGCCGAGCCTCGCTCGGCGAGCAACCGGTACGACCGGGTCATCCGGTCCTGCCAGAACTGGTCCTCACGGTCGGCTTCATCGGCCAAGGTCGCGGTGAACGCATCGGGCGACTCGGCCAGCGCCCGCAAGCGCACATCGCGGTATAGCGGCCACTCAGACTCATCTAGCACCCGCACCGCGATCTCGGTCATGGTCAATAGTGTCCCCTCAGTCGCGCAACGGCCCTTTTCGATGTCACCCACAAAAGTCTTTCGTCTTCTGTTGTGTCGCGGGAAGATGCGACGATGGGGGGAAAGACGGTCGCCGCAGCGGAGACCAGCATCCGCATGCTGGGTGGCTTCTCCGTCACCGTCGCCGGACAACCGGTTGCGGATCGCTGGCGGCTCCGGAAAGCCAAGACGCTGGTGAAATTGCTAGCGCTCGCGCCCGGCCATCGGTTGCATCGTGAAATCGTGGCTGAGAGCTTGTGGCGAGACGCTGACCCGCAGGCGACAGCCAACAATCTGCATCAGCTCATCCACACCATCCGGCGCATGATGGGCGTTGGATCAATCACACTCAGCGACGACGTGTTACGGCTCTACCCCGCGGGCGGCCTCACTGTGGATGTCGACGTGTTCGAGCGAGCCGCCGCCGACGGCCTCCGCACTGGAGACATCACCGAGCTGCAAGCAGCGGTTGATCAATGGACCGGCCCACTGCTGCCCGAGGACCAGTACGCCGATTGGGCCGAAGGCCACAGGGATCGACTCAATGAAACCCATGCCGCCGTGACCACGCTGCTGGGATCGAAGTTGTTCGAACTAGGCAAAGCCGAAGCCGCGCTTGCCCTGCTGGAGCCCCTCGCGCCCGTCCGACCCGTCGACGAACAACTCCACCGGGTCTTGATCGACGTGCTCGCAGGCCTCGGTCGGCGGTGGGAGGCGATTGAGACCTACGAGAAGTTGCGTAAGGGCCTCGACGACGCCTATGCGGCTGAGCCAGAGACGCAAACCAAGGCTCTCTACCACCGACTGCTCACCGGTGGCAAACCCATACTTGACGCTCAGTCAGATGCACAGCAGCGGCTCAGCCCCGACACTCAAACGCTCGTCGGGCGACGGCCAGAATGGGAGCGACTGTACTCGTCCTGGCGGCGGGCAGGTGCGGGCGAATCGCATCTGTTCTTGATCAGCGGTGAAGCCGGCATTGGGAAAACGCACTTAGCTGAGGAACTTCTGACGTGGGCAGATCAGCAAGGCATTGCCACTGCCAGAGCGCGTTCCTATAGCGCCGAAGGCCGCCTCACACTTGCCCCAGTGACGGAATGGCTGCGCAGCGACGACATCCGCCAAGCATTGAGACGGCTCGGTGATGTCTGGTTTACCGAAATCGCGCGCCTGCTACCTGAACTTCTGAATGAGCGGCCGAACTTGCCGCACCCTCAGCCAATGACCGAATTCGGTCAGCGTCAACGCTTCTTTGAGGCGCTCTCCCGGGGTGTGCTCGCCGCACCGCAGCCATTGCTGCTGTTGATTGACGATTTGCAGTGGTGTGATCAGGAGACACTGCAATGGCTGCATTTTTTCTTGCGGTTCGATCAAAAGAAACGCGTCCTCGTCGTAGGCACAGCTCGCCTGGAAGAGCTTCTGCCTACGCGTCCGGTCGCTGAGTGGCTGGTTCAGCTACGCAGCGATGGCAGCTTGATTGAACTCGCGCTGGATTCATTGGACGCCGTTGAGACGGCCCAGCTGGGCGGACAAGTGGCCAAACGCGAGCTTGACGGCCAGTCCGCATTACGGCTGTATCGGGAAACCGAGGGGAACCCGCTGTTCGTGGTGGAAATGGCGAGGGCTGGTTTGGGCACGGGACAGCAGGGACAAGGACATGAACGCCGCTTCTCCGTGCCTCGGCTCTCCACGGCTAATCTGCCGCCTCACATGCACGCAGTCATCGCCAGCCGGCTAGCACAACTTTCGCCAGGTGCCCACGAGCTGGCGGGCGTGGCCGCCACCGTCGGTCGCGTTTTCACTGTCGAAATTCTGCGCGAGGCAAGTGGTGCCGACGAAGACGACCTGATGCATGGGTTGGATGAGTTGTGGCAGCGGCGCATCTTACGTGCTGTTCGCTTGCAGCCCGCAGGAGGCTCTGACAATTTGTCCCAAAGCGAGCCGTTCTGCTCAGGCGCGACCAGTTTCGACTTCTCACACGACAAGATTCGCGACGTCGCATACGACGAACTCAGTCCGATGAAGCAGCGGTATTGGCACTTACGTATCGCAGAGGCGCTCGAAGC
>DATFQP010000171.1:0-3906 GCA_035264145.1 Propionibacteriaceae bacterium | reverse complement strand
ATTTGGCAGCTGCTTGGCATAGAAGCCACCTTTGGCGCCGACCGGGACAATCACCGTGTTCTTGACCATCTGGGCTTTGACCAGGCCCAGCACCTCGGTCCGGAAGTCTTCCGCCCGGTCAGACCACCGCAACCCGCCGCGAGCCACCGGACCGAAGCGCAGGTGGACACCTTCGACCCGCGGCGAGTAAACGAAGATCTCGAAAGCCGGCCTGGGTTCCGGCAGCTCGGGGATTTGGCGGGGCAACAGCTTGAAGGCGAGCGTGGGTCGGCCGGACTGGTAGGCGTTGGTCCTCACCATGGCCGAGATCACGGCCAGATACGAGCGCACGATCCGATCATGATCAAGGCTCGGCACGTCGTTCAACGCGATATTGATCTTGTCGATCAGCTCCGTCGCCTGCGCCTTGCGAGTGTCGACATCCAGATTGCGGAGCGGATCGAAGCGGGTCTCGAACAGTGTCACCAATTGCCGGGCCAAGTCGACGTTCGAGCTGAGCGCCGAAGCGAGATAGGTCTGGCTGTACGTGGTTCCGGTCTGTCGCAGGTACCTGCCGATAGCACGCAAGATCGTTACTTGTTGCCAGCCGAGGTCGGCTCCCATGACGAGGGCGTGGAAGCGATCGGGCTCGCTGAGGCCGGCATAGGAGGCGGAGAAGGCACCCATGAACTTCTGCCGGGCCGCTATCGGCCATCCAGAACGGACGGCCGCGTCTCCTCCCGGAACGGTGATCCCGAAGTCGTAGATGAACGCACGCTGATCATTGCCTAACGCCAGCTCGTACGGACGCTCGTCGATGACGTCTACCCCGAGCAACGACAGGTGCGGCAAGATCTGGGACAAGGAGATCGGTGAGTCCCACCGGAAGATCTTCAACCGTAGGTCCGCTTCGTCGTCGGTCCGGTCCGGGACGTACATGACCATGTTCTTGGCGGCCGCGCTGTCTGCCTCCGCACCGGCGCGGGAATCGCTCCGCAACGCCATGAGCGCGGCCAGATCCTGCACCCCTTGCCGGGCCGAAAAGTCTTCCTTGTAGCCCTCCGGGAGCGCACCAACCAGGGTCGAGAGCTCGTCCGGGGTTGTGCCGTCGAACGGGGTTGGCAAGCTAGCGAGCGCATCGGCGAACTCGTCGTCCCAGGAGCGGGTGGCGAGCGTCAGTTCGCGCTCGAGCGGACGAACGTCCACCTCGCCCAACGATTCCCCAACTGGCATCCGCACCACGAAGTGCAGCCGAGCCAGCACCGATTCCGACACTCGGGCCGTGTAATCGATCGACGCACCGCCGAGCCTGTCCAGCAGCAGCTTCTCCATCCGCTTCCGAACCGCGGTCGTGTAACGATCGCGGGGTAGGTAGACCAGGCACGACAGATACCGTCCGTAGGGTTCCCGCCGGACGAACATCCGAACCTGGCGGCGCTCTTTGAGATGTGCGACCTTCTCCACGACGGGGGCGAGCTCGTCGACCGAGGCCTGGAACAACTCGTCGCGGGGGTAGGTGTCGAGGACGTCCATGATCGCCTTGCCGCCATGACTGCTCGGCGCGTAATCGGAGCGTCGCAGCACCTCGGCCGCTTTCTGTCGCACGACCGGGATACGCGGCACCGATTCGGAATAGGCCGACGACGCGAACAGCCCGAGGAATCGGCGTTCGCCGCTCACTTGTCCGTCGGCGGTGAACGTCCGGATGCCGATGTAGTCCAGGTACGCAGGCCGGTGGACCCGCGACTTCTCGTTGTCCTTGGTGATGATCGTCAATTCGGCTGACAGGCCGGGACGAGGCAGGGCGTGGAAGGCGCCGGGCCGGTCGGAGTCGGCTCGCAGGATGCCGAGGCCGGTTGACGGCACCGGCTCGAATCCCCCGCCCCCCTTTACCAGGCGGTATTGCCGATAGCCGAGGAAGGTGAAGTGATTGTCGTTGAGCCATTCGAGGAGCTCCGTGGCGAGCACCGCCTCGTCTCGGTGGCCGTCGGCCAGCGCCGCTCTCCGAAGCATGGCGATCGTCTCCGCTGAGCGGGTACGCATCCGCGACCAGTCCTGGACCACCTCCTCGACGAGCCGCAGGACCTCCAGCAGCCCGTGCTCAAGATCAGTGAGCAGCGTGTCCGGGTGATCGGGCCGAGACGGCGGGAGGATCTCCAGGTGCATCCAGGATTCGGAGAGGACTTCGGGATCTGTGCTCGCCTCATTCGCCCAGACAATGCCGCGCAGCGAACCGCCGACAGCACGGCGGACGAGGAACTGCGGGTGAAAGACCTCGCGGATGCTCCACCCTTGCCGGAGCACCTCCATGGTCACCGAGTCGACCAGGAACGGCCGGTCGTCGGTGACGATCTGAACGACCGTGGCACCCCCAGCGGTCCAGCCATCCTGCGACTGGTTAGGACTCCGGATCGCTACGGTGGCCCGTGAGGCGGGTCGTTGCATGGCCAGCCGATAGTGACTTTCCACCAGCCCGAGCAGATCCTCGACGCTGCGTTCGTCGATATCCGCAGCATCGACGTGGCGAAAGTAGTGCGACAGAAAGGCCGACACCGCCTGCGCCTGCTGGCCGAGCGGGGCCGCAATCGCAGCCCCCCGGGCCGCCACTTGAGCGATCTTCTCGGTCTTCTCCTGTTCGAGCTCCACCTCGAATGTCGTCACGTTTCTCGTCCACTCCTGTGCCGCCGCACTTCGCTGTGCGGCTGCATTGACCATAGCCCTCCGGCGGTGATCCGGAGCGTCCTTCATCGAGCGAGGTGACTCGAACACCGCGCCGCGAGCGCTGGGGCCCGAGGTTCAGCCCTACGGCTGGAGAGGAAGTTGTTGGTTGGTGGTAGCCGCAAGGAGTCGGCGCGCCCGCCGACCCAGATCGCTCAGGTCCACCCGACCGGCCTCAGCGGCGGCGGCCAGTCGCGAGGCGAGATCCACTGCCTCCTCTAGCAGCGGTGCATCCGCCGCCGCATCCTGACCCATATCACGCAGGATCGTCACTTCAGTTCGGGAGGCGATGATGGGTTCGAGGATGCCCTCGACCCAGACTCTGGTCCTGCGGCCGTCGCCACGTGCGTCTCCAAGGAGCGGCTCGAGTGCGAAGATGCGGTCAGCACGGACGAACTTGCCGAAGCCCAGGGAGATCATCCGCGGTTCGGTGGGCACGCTTCCATCTTCCCAGGGTTGGCCGGCCCCGTCATTCCTGTCATTGATCCACGCCGATGCCATGATGTGCGGCATGGACATTTCCACTGGGCTGGACTTCGCCGCCACCCCCGATCAGGTTTACGCCATGATGACCGATCAGGCGTTCCTGGACCAGGTATGCGTCGCCTCTGAGTCGATCAGCTACGACGCCTCAGTGTCCGGCTCGGCCACCCACTCCTCCCGCACGCTGCCAGCACCTGAATCTGCCGCTCGCTTCACCGGTAGCCAACTCACTGTGATCGAGGACGTGACGTGGAGTGGTCCGTCGGCCGACGGGTCGCGTACGGCTGACCTCACCATGACGGTGTTGGGACAGCCGGTGACGCTCCGCGCGCAGCTCAAGATGTCGCCCGGAGGCTGGGGAACGATCGTTGCGCTCGACGGTGAGCTGAAAGTGGCGATCCCGCTGCTTGGCAAGAAGCTCGAAGAGTCCTCCGCTCCGGCGATCATGGCCGGCTTCAAAACCCAGCAGCGGGTCGGTGATCAGTGGCTTTCTCGGTGAGCGAGGAGCTGCCCCACGCCAGGCCGCGGGGATCTGACGGCCGCGCACGAAGATGCGGCAGCGGCAGACAGATCCCTTAGCGGCTCGACACCTCAGGCTTCGATCGTCCGCTTCGAGTCGACAGACTCGACGGCGATCTTGCGCGGCTTGGCCCGCTCGGCCACGGGAACCTCGAGTTTCAGCACTCCGTCGGCGTAGCTCGCGGTGATCTTGTCGAGGTCGAGGTT
>DATFQP010000170.1:0-6136 GCA_035264145.1 Propionibacteriaceae bacterium | reverse complement strand
ATGATGATCACGGCGCAACACGCCGCGCTTGGACCAGGTGGGTGACTTGGCGTAGAGGAACGTCGTCTTGACGTAGCGGATCAGTCGTAGCACCAGCGGCCAGGGGTAGGGGCCGATCCGCCGCCCCTCGTGTGCCTCTTCGACGATCGCGACCTCGCGGACCAGCATCTTGACCGCGTGCTTGATCGACACCGTGTGCAGTGCGGTGTTGTCGGTGTTGAGCACCACGACGCCTGACACCTGCTGTCCTCCTCTCGGTCCGGAACAGAGTGGCGGTCTGCCGCATAGCTTGTCATTGGGATTATCCGTGGTGGCACAAGCTCGTGTCTCGGCGATCCGGTTGGCAGTGGGGTTGACAGAGCCGAACAAACGTTCGAATATATCCAGGTGAGGGGTGCAGCTGCCGATCTTCAGGAGCTGCAACGTCGCGTGCAGCGGATGCAGGGTACCGTCGTCTCGCGCACTCTGGAATCGCTGCCGGGGCTGTCGGATCTCATCCAGCTCCGCACGGGGGCAGCCTATGCGGTGGACAGCGCCAGTTTAGCCCTGGCCTTGCTGGCCGGACCTTCGCAGGCCGGGGAATGGGTCGGGATTGTCGGGGCGACTGATCTCGGCTTCGAGGCCGCAGCAGGATTCGGAGTTGATCTCGGGCGCACGATCGTCGTGCCGCATCCTGGCGAACACTGGCTGTCGGTCACCGCCGGACTGGTCGACGTCGCCACTCTCGTTCTGGTCAAGCCGCCGGTTCTGGTCACCGAGCGTCAGGCAGAGAGAATCAGGTCCAGGCTGCGGCAAAAGGACGCCACCTTGATCTGCTGGGGCGAGTGGCCGCGTTGCGAAGCGCGGCTCGCGCTGCGCCATTCCTCCTGGATCGGCTTGGGACGTGGTCACGGCCACCTCATCGGTCAACGAGTGCGTGTCGACCTCTACCGCGGAAGCACGCCGCCGCAATCGATTGATCTGTGGCTGCCCGACACCGACCGGGAAGTTCGCGAAGCGGGGGCCCGGGTGATGCCCATCGACCGGGTCAAAGCGAGCTGATCATGACCGTCTTGCTCACGCCCCCGACTCACGGTCGACCGACCACCGCTCGACCGACGGCGAACGCCGATCGTCGCGTTCTGGTCGTCTGGTGTCCGGACTGGCCAGTGATCTCTGCAGTGGCCTCCCTCGGACTTGTCCCATCGTCACCGATCGCAGTCATCGAACGCGGCGAGGTTTACGCCTGCTCTCAGGCAGCGCGGCTGGATGGGGTACGCCGGGGGATGCGTCGCCGTGACGCCTCCGCGCGCTGTCCCGAACTGACGGTCGTCGACCATAGTCTCGAACGCGACGTCCGAGCTTTCGAGTCGATTCTGTCCACGATCGAGGACACCACATCAGCAGTAACGCCGATACGTCCAGGTTTATGTGCGCTGAGCGTGCCCAGTCGCTACTACGGAGGTGAGCGAGAGGCCGCGGCCGTGATCGCGGAGCGTCTGGTTGCGGCGGGAGTCTGGGAGTGCCGAATCGGTGTCGCGGACGGCATCTTCACCGCCGAGCAGGCTGCCCGCCAGGCCGCGCCCCAGGACTGCTGCGTGATTCCGGTAGGCGGCTCCGCGAGATACCTGGCCGACCTGCCGATCGTTGTTCTGGAAGACCTCGAGTTGGTGAGCCTGCTGCGTCGCCTGGGAATCCGTACTCTGGGCGACTTCGCTGCTTTGCCAGCCCGAGATGTGCTCACTCGCTTCGGTTCACAGGGCGCCCTGATTCACCGGCTGGCCAGTGGGAGGGATTCGCGGATCGCCGCCGCCCGCCGGCCACCTCTTGATCTTCAACAGTCGGTGTCCTTCGACCCGCCGTTGGAGACTGTTGAGCCTGTCGCCTTCAGCAGCCGGCAAACCGCCGAACTCTTGATCGCCGAACTCGCCCGCAACGGGCTGGTGTGCAGCGAGATTCGCATCGAGGTTGTCGGTGACCGAGGCTGGGTCGGCTCACGGGTCTGGGCTCATCCGCGCTGGTTCACTGCCACGGACCTCGTCGACCGCCTTTACTGGCAACTGCAGGGAGGTCCATCGCCTGAGCCGGTGCAGGGTATCCGGCTGATCCCCGAAGCCGTCGAGTCGCTGGCTGATCATGGTGAAGGGTTGTGGGGCAGCGCGCCTGACGAGCGGATCGAGCGCGGCGTCGCGCGGTTGCAGGGCATGCTCGGTCCCGAGCAGGTGTTGAGCCCGTCCCTTCAGGGCGGTCGCAATCCCCGGCAACGTCAGGTGCTCACTCCATGGGGCGAGCGCGGGACTCGGCACCGGGCAGCCGACCTGCCCTGGCCGGGCAGCATCCCGCCGCCGGCGCCGGCTCGAGTGTTTGCCGAGCCACGCCCGGCGGCGGTCTTCTCCGCTGACGGGTGCGCGGTCGGGATTACCGATCGAGGAGCCATCACCGGGGAACCAGCTCGATTACGGACCGATGATTCGACAGATCCTCTGGTGATCGAGGCCTGGGCCGGTCCCTGGCCGATCGATGAGTTGTGGTGGGAACCGACGGGGGCCCGGCGGGTGGCGAGGTTTCAGATGGTTGCTGTCGATGGATCTGCCTGGTTATTGGTGGTCGAGGGCGACCGGTGGTGGATCGAGGCGCGCTATGAGTAGTTCTTCGGTGAACGTAGCGAGCACCAGTCATCGCGGTGAGGTGTGTCGATGAACTGGCACAATCCGCGTGTCTCCTGGTCGGAGCTGGAACGCCAGATGTCCGGCCGGCCGGAGAATCGGCGCCCGCCCAGTCTGGAGCATGCCGAAGACGACAGTGCACCAGGTATCTCCCGCAAGCGACCCGCGTACACGCCGGCGGCTGTGGACGATCGACCTGACGAGCCGATGGTGCCGTACGCGGAGTTGCACTGCCACAGCGACTTCAGCTTCCTGGATGGGGCCAGTGATCCCGAAACTCTGATCGAGGAAGCGGTACGGCTGAACCTGACCGGGTTGGCCATCACTGACCATGACGGCTTCTACGCAGCCTCCCGGTTTGCGGAGGCGGCGCTGGCTTACGACCTGAAGACCATCTACGGTGCCGAGTTGTCGCTAGGCCTGACCATTCCCCAAAACGGCATCGCCGACCCTGAGGGGCAGCACTTGCTCGTCCTGGCTCATGGTGTCGAGGGTTATCACCGGTTGTCCGCGGCGATCACCGAGGCGCAGTTGCGAGGGAATGAAAAGGGACGTCCGTTGTACGACCTCGAGGAGCTGGGCGAGCGCTGCGCAGGCCAGTGGATGATCTTGACCGGTTGCCGGAAGGGTCACGTCCGTACGGCTCTGACCGCACACGGCAGCACAGCGGCAGCGGCCGAGCTGGATCAACTGGTCTCCTTGTTCGGCCATGATCACGTCGCGGTCGAGATCACCGATGCTGGTCTGCCCACCGACTCGGTGACCAACGATGCTCTGGCGGCACTTGCTGCTGATCATGGTCTGCCCCTGGTGGCAACCAACAACGTGCATTACGCAACTCCAGACCAATACCGACTGGCCTCGGCCATGGCCGCGGTACGAGGCCGCAAAAGCCTGGCCGAGATGGACGGCTGGCTGCCTGTGCCGGGAGCACACCTGCGGTCAGGGTACGAAATGGCTTCGCGTTTCAGTCGATTTCCCGGGGCGGTTGCGGAATCCGTACGGATCGCGGAGCAGTGTGCTTTTTCACTCCGGTTGGCTAAGCCCCGGCTGCCCAAACTGACGGTTCCGTCTGGCCACACTCCGATCAGCTGGTTGCGGGAGCTTGCCCGGAAAGGTGCCGACGAAAGATATCCGCATTGTCGCGAGGTCGCCGAGGAGCGCCTGCAGCGCGAGTTGGCGGTGATCGAGGAGAAGGACTTCCCGGGCTATTTCTTGATCGTGCACGACATGGTCGCCTTTGCTCGGGAGAAGAGGATTCTCTGCCAGGGCAGGGGATCGGCGGCCAATTCAGTGGTCTGCTACGTGCTCGGCATCACCGCGGTGGACCCGATCTTGTTCGAGTTGCCCTTCGAGCGGTTCTTGTCCGCCAGCCGCGAGGAGGAACCGGATATCGACGTCGACTTTGACTCTGACCAACGCGAGGAGGTCATCCAAGAGGTCTATCGCCGCTACGGTCGCCACAACGCCGCCCAGGTCGCCAACGTGATCAGCTATCGGCCGAAGTCGGCCATCCGCGACATGGCCAAGGCGCTGGGCTACTCGACCGGCCAACAGGATGCCTGGTCCACTCAGATCGACACCTACGGGGGCATCCCGGCCGATGGTGATCACGATATTCCGCAGCCAGTGGTCGATCTTGCTGATCAGCTGCTCCGAGCTCCGCGGCATCTGGGCATTCACTCCGGCGGCATGGTGCTCACCGAGCGGCCGGTGGGCGAGGTGTGCCCGATCGAGCGAGGCCGAATGGACCAACGCACAGTCCTGCAGTGGGACAAGGACAGCTGCGCCTGGATGGGCCTGGTCAAGTTCGACTTCCTCGGACTCGGCATTCTGGCCGCCATCCAGTACACCCTCGATCTCGCCGCTAACCGTCTCGGCGAGCACTGGAGCCTGCACACCATTCCCAAAGAGGAGCAGGGCGTCTACGACATGCTGTGCCGGGCGGACTCGATTGGAGTGTTCCAGGTCGAGAGCCGAGCGCAGGTCGGCACGCTTCCGCGGCTGCTGCCGCGCCGGTTCTATGACCTGGTAGTGGAGATCGGCCTGATTCGCCCTGGACCGATTCAGGGCGGGGCGGTGCACCCGTACATCCGCCGGGCCACCGGCCGGGAAGAGATCACATACCTGCACACGGCGCTGGAACCGGTGCTGAGAAGAACGAAGGGGATCCCGCTGTTCCAGGAGCAGCTGATGCAGATCGCCATGGCGATCGGCGGCTGCACCGGGGACGACGCGGACCTGTTGCGGCGCGCGATGGGATCCAAGCGTGGAGTGGAGAAGATCGATCGGCTGCGCGCCACCTTGTACGAAGGGATGGCCGGGCACGGGATCGTAGGGGAGGAGGCCGACGACATCTACGCCCGTATCCAGGCCTTCGCCAACTTCGGTTTCGCCGAGAGCCACGCGATCAGCTTCGCCCTGCTCGTCTATGCCTCCTCCTGGCTGAAGCTGCACTATCCGGGCGCCTTCCTGGCCGGGTTGCTGCGGGCACAGCCGATGGGCTTCTACTCACCGCAGTCTCTGGTGGCCGACGCCCGCCGCCACGGTGTCAGGGTGCTGCGGCCCGATATCGCCAGGTCAGGGGTTGATGCCGATCTCGAATCACTGGCTGCAATCCATGAGCCTGCCGGAGGGCGGGCTTCGGCAGACACTGTCCTGAGTCCGTCGAAAGGCTCAGCCTCCATGCGTCCAACCGGTATGGACGCCTGCCTGGAACCCATTCAGCCCGAGGTTGGCGCCTTTGACCGCAATGCGCCAGACCGGACACGGACCCATCGTCGGGACGGCATTGTCGCCGTCCGGCTCGGGCTGACCGAGGTCCAGGGAATCGGCCGTGAACTGGCCGCCATGATCGTCGCAGAACGTGAGCGCGCCACGTTCTGCGACCTGAACGACGTCGTCCGCCGAACCGGGCTCAACGTCAAGCAGACTGAAGCTCTGGCCACTGCCGGCGCCTTCGACTGCTTCGGGCTCACCCGTCGTCAGGCACTGTGGAGTGCCGGCTACGGCGACTCACCCGAGACGTTGCCCGGTTCGGCGATCGACGCCGCGCCGCCCACGCTGCCGGGCATGAACCCGGTTGAACTCACCTTGGCCGACCTCTGGGCCACGCGGATCAGCCCCGATGATCATCCAATCGGCCATCTGCGCTCGATGCTCGACCAGCATGAGATCGTCCGGATTGCCGATCTTGGTCCGTCGTACGCCGACCGCCGGATCAGGGTGGCGGGTTTGGTCACTCATCGCCAGCGCCCCTCGACCGCGGGCGGGGTGACCTTCCTTAACCTGGAAGACGAAACCGGCATGCTGAACGTCGTCTGTGCCCAGTCGATGTGGCATCGCTACCGTCGGGTCGGTCGCCGGTCCAATGCCATGATCATTCGGGGCAAGATCGAGTACGGCGACGGGGTGACCAATCTGGTCGCCGACCGGCTGGAACCCCTGAGCAGCGTCCTGCCCGACGCCGGACGTGCCCTGCAGACCGCTCA
>DATFQP010000169.1:0-15890 GCA_035264145.1 Propionibacteriaceae bacterium | reverse complement strand
TACGCGGCCCTGTGGCGGTTCCTGCTCGACCTTGATCTGGTCCGGACCTTCACTCGGGCAAACGCTCCGGTGGACGAGCCGCTGCGCTATCTGGTTGCCGACTCCCGGATGATCTCCACGGAGCTGACCGACGGCACCTACGCTCGGCTAGTCGATGTGCCGGCTGCGCTTCAGGCCCGTACATATGCCGCAGAGCTGGACGTGGTCATCGCGGTATCCGATCCGTTGCTTCCGCACAACGACTCGGCGTTCCGCGTGCAGGCGGGGCCGGACGGCGCGAACGTATCTGCCACTCGGCGCCGCGCCGACGTCAATCTCACCGTTCTTGACCTCGGATCGATCTACCTCGGTGGCACCTCGCTCAGCTCAATGCACGCGGCGGGTCTGATAGAAGAACGCAGGGCTGGGGCGGTTGCGGCAATCACTGCCGCCTTCACCGCGCCCCGGCCGCCGTTCTGCGCGGATCGCTTCTGAGGCGACCAGCTCAGATCTAGAGGTACTCCTCGATCGCGTTGAGCAGGGTCGACTTCGACTTCGCGCCCTTGAAGGCCTTGACCAGCTCGCCATTGACGTACAGCTGAATGGTGGGCAGACCGAGTACGTAGTTGTTCGCGGGTGTCACCGGGTTGGTGTTGGTGTCCATCTTCACGAACGTCACCTTGTCGCCATGGGACCGCGCAAGCTCTTCGATGATCGGCTCGACTTGCTTGCAGGGGCCGCACCAGTCGGCCCAGTAGTCCACCATCACCGGCTTGTCGGACTTCAGGACCACCTCGTCGAAGGTGGAGTCGGTGACCTCGGAAACAGTTCCCATCGCTGTTCTTTCTCCTGTGCTCAGTTGACGTGCCCGGCCAACGCCGCCTCAGCGATGAATCGCTCGGCGGCATCCTTCTGGTCGGTCAGGAATCGCTCGGCATCCAGCGCGGCTTGGCAACCCGTGCCGGCGGCCGTGACGGCCTGACGGTAGACGTGATCGACGAGGTCACCGCAGGCGAACACTCCCTCGAGATTGGTCCGCGTCGATGGAGCGTCAGTCAGCACGTATCCCTCCGCGGTGGTCTCCACCTGGCCCACAACCAGCTCGGAGCGCGGTTCGTGGCCGATGGCGATGAACAGGCCGGATACGTCCAGCGGCCGGCGCTCGCCGCTCTGGGTGTCCTTCAGCGTGACCCCGGCCACAGATTTGTCACCCTGGATCTCGGCCACCTCGGAGTTCCAGGCAAAGCTGATCTTGGGGTCCTTCTCGGCCCGGTGGGCCATGATCTTGCTCGCCCGCAGCTGGTCGCGGCGGTGCACCATGGTCACCGATTTCGCGAAACGGCTCAGAAAGGTAGCCTCCTCGACCGCCGAGTCACCACCACCGACGACGGCGATGTCCTTGTCACGGAAGAAGAAGCCGTCACAGGTCGCGCACCAGGACACACCGTGACCGGAAAGCCGGTCCTCGTCGGGCAGTCCGAGCCTGCGATAGCCCGAGCCCATGGCCAGAATCACCGTCCGGGCGGCGTACCGGGTGCCAACCGCATCGGTGACGTACTTGACGGTGTCCGTCAGGTCCATGGAGACGATGTCGTCGGTGATGAGCTCGGCACCGAAGCGCTCCGCCTGGCTCCGCATCGCCTCCATCAGCTCCGGACCCTGAATTCCGTCCGGAAAGCCTGGGTAGTTCTCCACTTCGGTGGTGGTCATCAGTGCGCCGCCCGCGGTGATGGAGCCCTCGAAGACCAGTGGCTTGAGGTCTGCCCGTGCCGCGTAGATGGCGGCCGTGTAGCCGGCCGGCCCACTTCCGACGATGATCACGTCGCGGACGTCTTCGGTGCTCATCAATTCCTAACCAGTGCTGGGCAATGTGGCGTAACACTACCCCCAGACAACCGCGAAACCCGGCATCGGTATTCCGAGCCGGCATCGGTGCTCGTGCGGTCGTGCCATGTCAACCGTTACTGCGAGATGGCGACTTCGTTGATGCCGCCGCGGTAGTCCGTTCCCTCCTTCGGCAACGAGGTCAGGTACACCAGGACATAGCGGGTGGCTGTCGGCTCCGCAGCGGTGAGGGTTGCGGTCGTCCCGGCCTCCGATGCTCGGGCGACCCGGCGCCACCGGCTGTCCGAGTCCATCGGTGGGCTGCTGATCGTGTCCGGATTCTCCTTGGGCACGCGAAGCTCGACGTTCGTGCCGGTCCCGGGGAGAGTGACCACAACAGACCGTACGGGCTGGGCGGAGCCAAGGTCGAACACCAGGCCGACCCCTCGCTTGATGCCGCCGAGCTTCGGGCTGCTGAGGTAGCGAACCGTGCGCCAGCCGGTAGTGGGGTCACCGTCGTAAGCCAGTTTGACGAGCTGGGGGTTCTCGGTCTGGTCATCGCCCTGCGGGTCGAAGTCTCGAGCACCCGTGATGGTGATCGCGGCTCCCGCCTGACCGGCAGCCGCTTTGCCGGTGGCGGACTGCGAGGCGGTGGGGTCACCCGCCGCCCCCGTCCCGCCTCGGTTGCCGGCGACCACGCCGATAAGCACTCCGCCGATTGCCAGAAGCACGACCAAGACCGCCAGCAGCGGGATCCAGCGGCGAGGACGCCGTTGGGGACCCGGCGGCGGGCCGACCGGAGTACTGACCTTCGTCGTCGGATGGGCGGCCGGGATGGTCGGCGGCTCGGCTGCTGGGGCGGTAGCGGCCTTCGGCTCACTACTCTCCGCAGGTGCCGGTGGGTGAAGTCGACGCTCGAGGTCGCTGGAGGCGTCGGCGGGCCCGAGCACCTTGTTCAGCGCGCGGACCAGGGCGCCGGCGCTCCGAATTGGCTCCGCGTGATGCCGCGGTGGATCACCGAGGACTTGGTCGCAGATGTTGTCCAGCGCGGGGGAGACACCGGCCCGGACCTGTCGGGGGGTGGCCCAGCGGTGGCCGACAACCGGTGCGTCCGGCAGACCATACGCAGGCCCGCCGGGCCAGCGACAGACCAGGCACGCGTAGAGCAGCCGGCCCAGGTCGAGGACGTCGACCTGCTCCGGGGTGTCCGCACCGTGCCCGCTGGCCGGCTGCGGCGGACGCAGTGCCGCTTCGATGAGCAGGCCGACGATCTTGACGTTCCCGTCGGGCGTGATGACCACGGTATCGGGGTTGATCCGCTCGTGATACAGGCGCAGGCTGTGCACGCCGGCCAAAGCATCCGCGACCTCACGGGTCACCCAGGCGGCCTCCAACCCGGACAGCGGTCCTTGGCTCAGGATCAGTTCCAGCGATTGGCCAAGGGCGTACTCGGAGACGATGTAAGACCCGATGGTCGAACTTTCACTGTGCACGACGTCGAGTACCCGTAGGAAACGGGAATCGGTGGCTGCGGAGGCCCTGCGCGCCACCGCCAGCAGTTCGGGCGCATTCTGATCGTCGGGGGAGAGCAGATGTACGAGGACCGATCGGGAGAGCACCTGGTCGAAGGCGCGCCACGTCACCGTCGGCGGTGATTCGCGGATCAGCTCCTCCAGCCGGTAACGCTCTGCGAGGACCGTGTCGGACGCGAGAGCCGTCGCCGGTAGTGGCACCTCATCCGTGACCGCCCGCCGGGGCGTGGTCGAGGGCGCCAGGTCCGTCGTCGTGTCGTCGTCGGCTGGCTGGGGAAGAAGCGTGGCCGCCTCACTCATGGACGTTGTCATCTCAGTCTGGCCGCTCGAATCGGCTCCGGAGGCGGCGGTTGCTGCTCGTTCGATCGTAGGATCAACCGGCTCGATCACCGTGGTGGAATCGCCGGAGTCGTGCCAATCATCGGAACTGGGTGGTCGGGGCGCTCGATCCCGACGCAGCAGGGTGCCGACGATCTGGCTCACCTCACGGATCCGCAGCAGGTGGGCTAGCAGCATGAAGATCAGGATGGCCGCGACGGCGGCCACCCCGAGCGCCAGCAGCCGCGCCGGCTTTGACTCTGACCACAGCGCGAAGGCCCAGCAGATGCCATAAGCCACTGCGGCGGCGGGGGTTGCGGCCATCAGCAACCGAAGACAGTGCCGGACCAGGGGCCACCCGTTGAGGGCGGGAAGCCGCCGGCGGAGCCGGCGGAACGAGACGACGACCCCGATCGAGTAAGCGGCGGAGTACGCAAAGGCGAGGCCGGTGGCGACCAGTGACGGCTGGTCGAGCAGAGCGACGGCGCCAATCCCCAGGATCACGTTGGTGCCGGCGATGATCAATTGGAGGAAGAACGTGGTGCGGTTCTCCTCCAATGCGTAGAACGCGCGCAGGCAGAGATACTGCACGGTGAACGGGACCAAGCCGAGCGCCAGGGCCATCAGGGCCCAGCCGACGAAATATGCGTCTTTGGCACCTTGGCCGAAGCCGAAGACGAATTCGGCAATCGGCAGACCCAGGGCAAAGAGGCCGGCGGCGGCCGGCAGCAGGGCGGTCACCGCAAGCCGGATCGCCTGCGTCGTTTCATCCGCCACCCCGGGCAGATCGTGGGCCGCGGCCAGCCGGGACGCCGCGGGCAGCATGGCGGTGGCAAGCGAGACCGTGATCAACGAGTGCGGGAGGATCCAAACCGCGTACGCGTTGTAGTAAGACGCCAGTCCGGCGCCCGAGCCGCCGACCGTGGCGCCGCTGGCCAGTCGATTGATCACCACCAGCGCCAGTTGGTTGACCAGCACGAAACCGAGCGTCCACTTGGCCAGCCGGAAGGTCTTGCCCAGTCCGGTGTGACGGAAATCGAAGCGCGGTCGGTAGTGATAGCCGGCGGCTCGCAGGAACGGCACCAGGACGGCCGCCTGTGCCGCGATCCCAAGCGTCGAGCCGATGCCCAGCAGCAGTTCCTCGCCGGTGGTAAAGGCCTGTCCGGTGTTCCCGCGACCGAAGGCGAGGAGGAAGCTCAGCAGCACCGAGATGGAGACGACGTTGTTGGCGATCGGCGCCCACATCATCGGACCGAAGCGGTCCCGGGCGTTGAGCACCTGCCCGGCCAGTACGTAGACCCCGTAGAAGAAGACCTGCGGCATGCAGTAGTAGCCCAGCATGATCATGGAGTCGTACTGAGCGGTGAGCTTTGGTGACTTCCAGCCGGTGGCGGTGTAGAGACCGACGATCCAGGGGACCGCCAGGGTGAGCACGATGGTGATCAGGCCCAGCGCGATCAGGCCGGCAGTGACGATCCGGTTGGTGTAGGCCTCGCCGCGATCGGCATCGCCCTTGATCGCCCGCACGATCTGGGGCACCAGCACGGTGTTGAGCACGCCGCCGGCCAGCAGGATGTACATGCTGTTCGGAATGGTGTTGGCCAGGGTGAACATCTCGGCCTGCCGGGTGCCGTTGCCGAACAGGAACACCAGCAGCATCAGCCGGCCGAAGCCGAGGACCCGGGACACCAGCGTGCCCGCGGCCATGATCGCGCTGGCCGAAATCAGGCGGGAGGTGCGGCTGGTCGTTGCGGTTGGGGAAACCTCGGTGCTAGGCATCGAGAGTCTGTTGAAGCTGATCGGTGGGCGGTTTCGAGCTCAGCGCGTCGTCAGGCATCGGCGCGGCGCTGGCCGCCGAGCGTTCACGTGCGACCTGGCGGATCCGCAGCGCAACGCCGGCGATCAGAACCGGTCCAGAGAGCAGAACGATGATCCAGCCAGTCGTACCGGCCTGGGTCGCGGTCACCTGAATTGTGACCGGGCGCCCGATCGGCGTGCCTGACATCGTGGTCAGCCGAGCGGTCACCGGAACGGTTCCGTTGGACTTGGCGTCCACCGACGCTGTACCGGCAACGTTGCTGCCGGCCCCGACGATGCCGACTTCAAGGGGTTCGACGGTCAGCCGCTGCTCGACCTTGGATTCGAAGACGAGCCGGACGCGTACGGCGTTGGCCAGCGACGACGGATCCTCCGGTGGCGGCAGGGTGTTCAACACGGTGATCGGGAAGCCGACACCTTTGCGGGCGACCGTGGTCACTTTGCGGCTGGTCCGGATCTGGATCTTGTCCGTCAGGATGGTGCTCAGCTCGTCCTGCTGAGGGCCGACGAACTTCCGCATGCCGTTCTGCGCTCGCCGCCAGCTGTTGCTTGTCGAGCGGGCGAGCGAGGAAGCGGCCGCCACTTTCGCGCTGTCAGCTTCGGCCAACAGGTCGGTGTACGTGGCGTAGCTGGTGGCCAGCCGGCGCACCGACCGTAGCTGGTTGGCGTTCAGTTCCGCAGCCCGAGAGGCTTTGGGATAGTTCAGTTCTTGATCCCAGGTCGCCGGCTCCGAGCGCAGCAGCTTGCTCAGGGTGCCGCGGGTGATCCATGGCGCGTTGGCCGACTCGGTGCTGCTGGCGCCGGCCTGGGCTGCGCTCCTGACCACATGAATTCGCCCGAGCGTGGAACCGGCCGGCGCGGAGCTGGCTTCGATCCACGTCTCGGCGAGCGTCCGCTGCTGGACGTGTACGGCCGTGTTTCGTGGGTCCGGCCCGGGTCCGCCACCGAAGGAGCCGGCTGTGAAGCTGATGACCGGCGCCTTGCCGGGCGCGCTCAGCAGGGGCCGCTGCTCACCGGTGGAGATGTCCGACAAGAGAATGGCGGCCGGCTCGAGGTCCTCGGCGGCGGCCAGGGTGTCCGCGTCAGCGGTTCCCCCGGCGGGGAAGACGAGCACTGGAAGGGTGGAGACGCCCTCGACGGTCCGGGCCGCCAACAGACCTTGGGTTAGCAGCTCTGTCTCATTGGAATGGACCAGGGCGGCAATGTCGGGCGACCCGTAGAGCAACCGGAAGCCGTCGCGGGTGGATCTGACCGACTCGAACCTCTCCAGCCAGCTCGCCGCGGCGGCCTGGCCCTTGTCGGTGCCGGCGTCGGAGCCGATGACGGTGTAGCCGGACTTCATGGTCCGCAGCTCGTCGATCAGACCGGGGTCGATGGCAAAACTGACGTTGTCGCCGTCGGCGGCCTTGATCAGCCGGTCGAGGCGTCCTCCTGCGGTGACCTCCCTGGCGAGGTGATCATCGCTGAACTTGGACATGCCGACTCGCGACGGTCGGGAGTTCAAGATCACGACCGAGGTCATCTGGACGGAGTTGGCGGGCTTGGCCGTCTGCACGGGCAGAAAGACCCTGGCGCGTCCGAGAGTCACGTCGGCGCCATTGACCTCGGTGCGACCACGGACGTGAACCCCGACCAGGTAGACGCCGTTTGCCCGCGAGAAGTTGAGCTGGTCCATGGTGGCCCGCACGCTGAAGGGCGTGGACTTGCCAGGCTCGAGGGTTCGGTTGGTCTCGGTCGGAATGTTCTGGTAGTTGGCCGAGAGCCGCTCGCCCAGCGGCTCATCCGCCGGCCAGGTGAGTGAGCGGTTGAGAGCCTCGGTGTTCAGTAGGGGAACATTCGGGGCCCGCCAGAAGATGGCTTGGAGATTGGAGAGCGCTCCGGGACTGGTGTTGGTGACGGTTCCTGTCAGGGTCACCGTGCTGCCGGGGGAGGGTAGGGCCGGGTATATCGAGGTGAGGGCAATGGAGACGAAGGCCTGCGGCTCCTGAGCCGCGGCGGGCGGCGGCCGTACGGCGGGCGCTAGCAGTGCGCCGGCGGTGATGAGGAATGCGGTCGCGAACAGCCGCAGCGTCCGGACCCCACCCTCCACCGGGCCATCCTATAAACGCCGGTAGCGTAGGCGAGCGTGTCGGAGGCCACGGGAAGCGGCCATCGGGGATCGCCGACGCCCGCCCGGCTGAACCAGGCGCAGTCCAAGGCCGTTGCCCAACTGCTCCGGATCGCCCCGGTAGTCGACCGGTTGGCGGCAGTCTTTGCCAAGGCCGGGCACTCCTTGTATCTGGTGGGCGGCAGCGTACGGGATGCGCTGTTGGGCCGGTTGGGCCATGATCTGGACTTCACCACCTCGGCGCGGCCGGATGATGTCGAGGCTCTGCTGCGGAGCTTTTCGCGCGCGGTGTGGACGATCGGCAAGGAGTACGGCACGGTCGGCTGCCGGGTGAAGGATGCCGGTGGCACGTGGGTCATCGAGGTCACCACCTTCCGATCCGATGCCTACGACGACACCAGCCGCAAGCCTGAGGTGCTGTTCGGCGACTCGGTGGACGGTGACTTATCTCGACGCGACTTCACGGTGAACGCCATGGCGGTGTCCGTGCCGGACAAGCAGTTCGTGGACCCGTACGGCGGCCTGGCCGATCTGGCGTCGGGAGTGCTGCGAACGCCGTCGGGCCCAGAAGTCTCGTTCAGCGACGACCCGCTGCGGATGATGCGGGCGGCGAGGTTCGCGGCACAGCTACGCTTCCGGCCGGCCCCGGACGTCGTGGCCGCGATGTCGGCAATGGCGGATCGGCTGTCCATCGTCTCCGCGGAACGGATCCGGGATGAGCTGGTCAGGCTGGTCTGCTCCGAACACCCGCGGATCGGCCTCGATCTGCTGGTGCGGACTGGGCTCGCGGACCGGGTGTTGCCCGAGCTGCCCGCTCTGCGACTGGAACGCGACGAGCACCATCGGCACAAGGACGTCTATGAGCACAGCCTGACTGTCCTCGAGCAGGCGATCGAGCTGGAATACCGGCTGCCGGCCCAACCCGACCTCGTCGTTCGGCTGGCCGCGCTGCTGCACGACATCGGCAAACCGGCGACACGCCGGTTCGAGCCTGGCGGCAAGGTGTCGTTCCACCACCACGACGTGGTGGGGGCGAAGCTGGTCCGCAAGCGGCTGTCGGCATTGCGATTCGGCAAGGATGAGATCGAAGAGGTGGCGGAGCTGATCTTCCTGCACCTGCGCTTCCACGGCTACAGCGCGGGGATGGAGGGCGACGCACCCTGGACCGACGCGGCCGTACGGCGCTATGTTCGCGACGCCGGTGACCAGCTGGAGCGGTTGCACATCCTGACCCGCGCCGACAGTACGACCCGCAACACCGCGAAGGCGCGGCGGCTTCGGGCTGCCTACGACGACCTGGAGCGCCGGATCGCCGAGCTGGCCGCGCAGGAGGAGTTGGACGCCATCCGACCCGATCTCGACGGGCGCCAGATCATGGAGATCCTGGGCATCCCGCCCGGGCCCGCCGTTGGGCGGGCCTACAACTTCTTGTTGGAGCGCCGGATGGAGGAAGGCCCCTTGGGCGAGGACCGGGCCCGCTCCGAACTCCTCAGCTGGTGGGCATCTCAGACCTGAGGGCGGCCAGCGACTCGGTACCCTTGTCCATCTCCAGGCTGCGGCTGGCCCAGGCGAAGACGGCGGCGAGCAGCAGGTAGCCGGCAGCCATCACCACCAAGATCAGCACCGACCGGCCGTTCGTCGGCAAGATCACCGCACCGATGAGGGCGGCCACCACCAGAGCGAGATTGAATATCACGTCGTAGATCACGAAGACGCGTCCCTTGACGTCGTCGTCCACGTGCGCCTGGACGAGCGTGTCCACGCAGATCTTGATGCTTTGGGCGGTCACGCCCAGCAGGAAGGCGGCGATCCCGAGCGGCACCATGGCATAGATGGCGCCCGGCAGCACCTGGAAGACGGCGGAGGCGGCCAGACAGATGATCATCCACCCCCGAACACCGACCAGGGCGGTCATCGGCGGCGTCACCGCGGCAGCGAGAATGAACCCTGCGCCGGTGATGACGAGCAGCACACCAAGATCGGCGATGGCAGGCTCCACCTCATCGATGCGGTGAAAGTAGTTGCGATAGACCAAGATCGTCGCCACCATGACGATGCCGTAGACGATGCGATGCGCTCCAATGGTGAGCAGCGCAAGACCGGCCGGTCGGCGTTCAACCAGGTGCCGGAGCGCGGCCAGGAGTCCGGTGACCACATCCCGCGGGCGGGTCGGGTCGACAACATCCGGGCCGAGCTGATGACGCGGAATCCGCAGGGCGAGTGCGGCACTGAACGCGAAGCCGGCCGCTGCCACCACGAACAAGATCGCGTTCGCGACGTAGTCGGGCATGACCGTGCCGAGAATGAGGCGCATGGCAGCACCGACCCCGGCGCCGAGCAGCACGCCTGCCGGTCCCACGGTCGGCACGACGGAGTTGGCCACCATGTACTCGGTGGGGTCGATGGTGTGCGGCAGTGAGGCCGACAGTGCTGCCAGCAGGAACCGGTTGAGACTCATCACCACCAGCACGAGCGCGTACAGAGAGTTCTCGACAGCCGTCGTACGCAGGCCGGTCGCCACCAGTCCGGCCAAGCCGAGCGTCAGGACGCCCAGCGACAGGTTGGTCATAACGAGAATCTGCCGGCGCGACCATCGGTCGAGGACGACGCTGACGAACGGTCCCACGATCGAAAACGGAAGGAGTGTGACGGCGAGCACGATGGCTACCGACGTGGCGTCGGGCTGGTGTTCCGGAGAGAACAGCACGTAGGAGGCCAAGGCGATCTGCAGCACGCCGTCCCATGACTGAGTGCTGATCCTGACCGCCAGGAGCCGGCGAAAGTAGCGGTGGCGCCAGAGCTGCGCCAGGCTGCGCAGGAACCTCACCGGTGGGGATTCCTCGTCACGTGATCAGCGGTCCTTCGTTGCGTGCGGTGCTCAGCTCACGGTCGATTTCCCACTTGGGGGCCTAGGCGCTGGGCCCGGAGTGAGCATTCTACGGTGACACCGGCGCGTTAGGCTCAGATCATGTCCCGCGCTGAGGAAGCCGCTCGGCGTGCCGAGCTGGCGGCGAACGCCAACCGCGCTGAATCCAAACAGGCGCAGGTCCTCATCGACCGCTTCGTGACCGAGGCGCGCGAGCGTGGAATAGCCCCGCATCCGCTGAAAGCCACCCTCTACAGCGGACACAGTGTCAAGACCGACAAGGTCGGCTGGTACTTGCGGAAGAACCAAAGTCTGGCGATAGGGGAGGACGGTTCCTACTACATCCTGACCGTGCCCGGTGGATTGCGGGAGCGGCTCACCGGCGTCAAGCTCAAGCCGTCACCGCCTCCCATGGTGGTCGGCAAGGGTGGCAGAGACGGTGAATCCGGCGACCTGGCCGAGTTCCTGCGCTGGCGGCTGGAGAGCGGCTAAAGGTCCTCGGTGGTCGAGGCCGACTTCTTCACCTTCGTGAACTTGATGTAGGACTCGACGACTTCCTCGGGCTCGCCTTGCATCATCAGCATCCCGTGGTCCAGCCAGATGGCTTCAGTGCACATCTCCTTGATGCTGTTCAGGCCGTGACTGACCAAGAACATCGCCCGGGCCCCCTCGCGTAGCTCGGCCATCTTGGCGTTGGCCTTTTCCCGGAAATGCGCGTCGCCGGTGGACAGCGCCTCGTCGATCATCAAGATGTCGGGTTTCATGTGGACTGCGACGGAGAACCCCAACCGGCCCGACATGCCGGAGGAATAGGTGTGCATCGGCATGTCGATGAAGTCTCCGAGTTCGGTCCACTCTGCGACCTCGACGGCGCGCTCCTCCACCTCTGCTCTGGACAGCCCGGCGGCGAGGCCGCCGAGGATGATGTTCTCTCGTCCCGACAGGTTCTTGTTGAAGCCGACGCCGAGCGCCAGCAAGGTGCTCGCCTTGCCCCAGACCTCGACGCTGCCGGACGTCGGCGGGAGGATGCCCGCCATGGCCCGCATTAGGGTGGATTTCCCGGCGCCATTGGCGCCGATGATGCCCATGGCGGTGCCTGCGTACACCTCGAAACTTACGTTCCGAAGCGCCTCCACTTCCTTGACTGCTCGCTGCCCACGGCCGAACCGGATCAGTGCCTGTTTGAGGGTGGGCTTGCGTTCGAACGTGGTTCGATACGTAATGGACAGGTCATCGACTCGAACGGCCAATGGTGGTCCGGTCTCAGTTGAGGCGGACAGCAAACTCACGCTCCCTGGAGATGAAGAACAAGAAGCCGATCGCGGCGACTCCCAGGGCCCATGCGGCCGAGGTCAGCCACATGTAGAGGTCCGGAATGGTGCCCTCCTGGATCAGCTCCGTGTAACCACCCAACATCGAATACATCGGGTTGATCTTGATGATCGTCAGGACTGCCCGTGGCAGGCGGGCGATGGATTCCGGCAACCACAGCACGGGCGAGAGATACATCCAGATCCGCACGAAGTAGGGCAGGAAGTTAGAGGTGTCGCGGAAGTAGACCTGCAATGCCGCGAAGAACGCCGCCAGTCCCATCGAGAAGACGACCAGCGTGCCAAGAAAGTACAGGGACAAGATCATGCGGGGATGCCACACCCCCGGCAGGAGGATCAGGTGAAAGACCACATAGACCGGCACGGTGGGCAAGAAGCGGAAAAATGACGTCCGGACCGCGGCCAGCGGCATCAACAACCTTGGGAATGCCGTGTTGATCAGCAGCTTGCCGGAGCTGACGACCGATGTGGCTCCGGTGGTTACCGACGTCGCCACGATGTTGAACGCGAACAATCCGAGGGTGAGGTGGGTGAACAGCGACGGCTCGTGTTGGCCGCGGATGATCGTCACCAGGAGGTAGTAGACCGCCGCCAGCAGCAGCGGGTTGATGATCAGCCACGCCTGACCGAAGAAGGTCGTCGTGTTCGCGCCCCGCATGCTGGCCTTGCTCAGCTCGGCGGCGAAGGTTCGCCGATGCCATAGCTCCCGGAAATAGGGGACGAGCGGCGGCAGTCCGGCCTTGTGCGGCCCGTAGTGGTGGTAGACCGGCTCGAACTGCTGGTAGCCACGGCTAGGCGCCGTCATTGCTAGACCGCCTCCTAGTCGCGCGATCGGCTGCTTGGCCGAGGCATAGTCTGCCACGGACAGCGGGCCTGATTATTCTCCAACAATGTTCCACGACTAGGCGGTAAGCGCCCACGACTGAGCGCCGGCCCAGACCTGGTGGGCATAGTCAGTGTTACCGAGACATAGCGTGCCCGCGTTGGTGGTGAGGTAGATCCAGCCTTCCGGCGATCGGTATAGGTAGATCCCGGCCGCCGGCTGTCGCAAGCTGCCATGTCCGTGGGTCTTGTCACGGTGGTGCGTGCGGTCGAGTGGGCCCAGATTGCCCAAACTGGTTTGGCCGGCCGGCGTGCTGCTCTTGAGTGCCTGGTAGGGGTTGGTGTGGTCGAGGTCCATACGGTGGCTCGTGCAAGTTCCGTAGGGGTAGACGTCCGCCGGGTTGCGCAGCTGCACGGCCTCGCGCAGACGAAGCGGAATTTCGTACCCGTCGACGGAGGCGACATCGGCCGGGTCCAAGACTGGCTGGACGCGAATGTCGTAGCTCGCCGCCCCGGTTGAGCGGCCTGTCGGAGCAGTGACCAGGCCGCCCTCGCTCACAGCCGCTTCGCCGGCACCGTCGCGATTGCTGGATTCGGCGAAGTGGGTGAAGTGAGTTGCTGATGTGCGAGGAATGGCGGGGACGCCATTGAGGAAGCGCCGGACCTGCTCGACGGTGATCGGCCCGACATCGTTGTAGCGGGCAACTCCCGTGCCAGTGGTCAGCGCTTGCTCGGTGATGTGCACGTACAGCTTGAGTTTCGGGCGCAGCTTGCGGTAGTCGATGCCCACTGGGTTATCCAGCCGAACGGACCGGTGGTGATTGGCCATCGCCGGATCCTCCGGGACCACTGATTCGTCCGGCGGCTCACCGCCATACAGCGCATCGGGCCAGGTGTCGGTCGGGACTTCGGGCAGGTCCTGAGATGGCGACTCCGCCGGCTCAACACAGTTCAGCCCACCGGGCCAGTTGTCGGTCGCGACTTCAGGCAGGTCCTGATATGCCGACTCCGCCGGCTGCCACGGGCGTGGTCGGGGTGTAGGCAGTACTGGCCGCCACGAGGTTGGTTGGGGAGTGGGGAGTTCCACCACGGACGCATAACCAGCCGGTCGGTCATTCTCACCGCCGGCCGCCTCCGTGACTGCGGCGTCGGCGAAACGGCGATCAATGTGCTCCACATCGTCGGCCTGGAAGTCCTGGCTGAGCGCCACGTCGTCGGCCTGGAAGTCCTGGTTGAGCGCCACATACGTCCGTGGCGGCGTCTTCTTCATCGCATTTGGTTTGTCGGCCTGGTTCTGGTGCGTGATGAGCAGATGCAGGGCGTAGGCCGGCTGGGCGAGGATACCGATTGCTTTGGAACGGCGGAGGTCTGCTGGATCGGGGTCACCATCTAACGCGAGGATGTCGGCGATCCGGTTGACCATGGCCATGAAGGTCAGCACGTCACCGGCGTTCGCTTGGGCGATGAGAAGTTTCAGCCCTGCGGGGTTGGACTGGCGAGCGCGCACGAACCGATCCCGCTCTGCTACCTGGGCTCGGTCTTCGGCCGCCTTGGGATCAGCCTCAATGATGAGCGCGCTCAAGACGAGTAAGAAACGGTTCCACGGCAGGGTAGCCAGATGTTCCACGATCCCGCGGTCGACGAGACCGGCCGCCTCGTCGGACAGCTCACGGGTGGATTGGGCGACCCTTCTCGCTTTTGAGGGCGAGATCTCGCTGGCAGTGACTCGATACCAGATCAGCGGCAGGCGGTGTCGCAAGTCGAGTGCGTCAGCGATCAGTAGTGCTGCTGCGGCCGTGCTTGTGGCTTGAAGAGCGCCGAACTCGACGGGGCAGAATTCCGATGCTTCAGGGTTGCTCTGCGCGCCGAAAATTCGGCCGCGGTCCCCACCCGGAAAGGGCTTGCCCGCTTCATTGAGTTGGGTGGCTCGCCTTGGATGTGTATCGGCCCAAGCGGCAGCCAAGATCAACATCCGGCAGCCTGCTGCTTGATGAGCCTGGTGACAAACGACGACGCAATCAGCGAGCTGCGCAGTGGACATGTCGGTGATATCCACCTCATCCAGTTCACTGTCGAGGCAGAAGCTGGGATCTTCGAACATGCATACGATTTTATGGCCGTCCACCGACAGAAACCCAGTCCTGCAATTCGACGGACAACACCGCATGCAATTCGGACAACACCGGCGGTTATTAGACAACACATCTGACAACACCGGGTCGGCAAAGTGGTGTCCCGGCCGAGGTGGGAAGGGAGCTGTGGTCGATCATGGCAGGAAGTAGTGGACGAGGCGGATTCCATATCGTCGATTGTTTGAACGCCGAGTGGAATCTGTTGACACCGGACAGTCGGGGGAGTGTCGTGCGCTGGGCTGAGAGGCACCAGGCATTGACACCGTGTCGCTGCCTCGGTGACGTTCTGCTGGCTATCCGCCGTGAACCCGACGCCGCGCTCAGCGCCCTTCTCACCGAGGTCCTCAGTAACGACCAGCTTGCCGGACGTGTCGTTGTGCAATCGATGTTGGGCAAGCTCGTGCGAATGGCACAACTTGACGAGGAACACGAAGTAGGTGATTACATTTCGGCCTTCTGGTGTGTACTCAAGGCCTACCCATTAGCAGCACGGCCACGAAAAATTGCTGCGAACTTGGTACTGGATACCCTGAAACAGGTTCGCCGGGAGCGGTATTCAAGTCGTTGTTATGGCGTTGTGCCGTGGCCACCAGGCGCACAGCTCGATGAAGCATACGAGCAAGTCAAGCGGCGGGATTCCCTTGATCATCAATGGGACATCGCGGGAATGACGGCCCCGGACTTGTTAGATGCGGCGAGACATTTGGGCGCCGTTAGCGTCGAATACGGCCGACTGCTCAGCAGTGTCTATGTCGAGGGGATGAGCGGCACGGAGGCCGCGAGTCGGCATCAAATCACCGCAGGTTCGGTCCGCGTGCGATGCAGTCGCGCAGTTGAACAGCTTCGCCGGCACCTACCACAACTGCTTGCTGGGGCTTGAACGTCCGGTGCCTGAGGTCCCCGCCATTCCGCGGTCCATGCCTCGGGCCCTCGATTCCACATCACGGCGTGTTGGGATGACACGCCGGTGATGCTGCTGTCCGGATTGGTCAAGTCCTAAAGATGACACCAGGAAAGGCATTCCGAGCCTTGGCACGGCGGCCAGACCTGTGCAAGCCTGTCGCTTCCGCAGTCGAGGAGCGAAGGTGACGCTTAAGGCGCGGGCCTTCAGCTACCTCGGGGCCTTCAGCGCAGTTTGTGCGCTGTTGGCTGGTTGCACGC
>DATFQP010000168.1:0-14468 GCA_035264145.1 Propionibacteriaceae bacterium | reverse complement strand
CGAGATCCGTGATGAATACCAGACGCTCGCGACAATCACCCTCCAGAACTACTTCCGGATGTACGAGAAGTTGGCCGGTATGACCGGTACGGCAATGACCGAGGCGGCGGAGTTCCAAAAGATCTACGGCCTGGGCGTGGTGCCGATTCCGACCAACAAGGACATGATCCGTAGCGATCAGCGGGACTTGATCTACCGCACCGAGGAGGCCAAGTTCACCGCAGTCGTCGAGGACGTCGCAGCTCGGCACGAGAAGGGCCAGCCGGTGCTGATCGGCACCGCCTCGGTCGCCAAGTCGGAGATCCTGTCAGGGATGTTGAAGCAGGCCGGCGTCAAACATGAGGTGTTGAACGCCAAGCAGCACGAGCGTGAGGCATCCATCATTGCCGTCGCGGGAGCCAAAGGCGCAGTCACCGTGGCGACCAATATGGCCGGCCGCGGAACTGACATCATCCTGGGCGGAAACCCCGAATTCCTCGCCGACAAGAAGCTGCACGACCAAGGCATCGACGCACTCGAACGGTCGGATGAGTACGAGAAACGCTTCCCGGTCCTGCTCCGCGAATTCGAGCAGGCAGTGCAGGCGGAACACGAGGACGTCGTCAGCCTGGGTGGTCTCTACGTCGTCGGCTCTGAGCGACACGAATCGCGGCGGATCGACAATCAGCTTCGCGGCCGGTCGGGCCGCCAGGGTGATCCGGGCGAGAGCCGGTTTTATCTCTCGCTCGGTGACGACCTGATGCGGCTGTTCAAGTCCGACATCGTCGAGTGGGTGCTGCAAGCCCTCAAGGTGCCCGACGACCAGCCGATCGAGAACAAGCGGGTATCGGCGTCTATCGCCAGCGCGCAGTCTCAGGTCGAGGCACAGAACTTTGAGATTCGGAAGAACATTCTGAAATACGACGACGTCATGAATCGCCAACGCCATGCCGTTTACGGCGATCGGCGAAAGGTCCTGGAGGGTGCCGACGTCGAGGCTCGATTGCGCTCGACCGTGGACGCGGTGGTCGAGCAGTACGTGGTGGGGGCGACGGAAGGCTTCGCCGAGGAGTGGGACCTCGAACAATTGTGGACCAGTATGCGCACTCTGTATCCGGTCGGGCTCAACCGCGCCGAGTACGAGGAACGGGAGGATCTCGACCGGCAGATGCTCATCGAAGACTTCAAGGCTGACGCTCAAGCGGCCTACGACAGACGCGAAGAGTCGCTCGGTCCCGAGGTCATGCGTGAGCTTGAGCGCCGCGTCCTGCTGACTGTTCTGGATCGAAAGTGGCGCGAGCACCTGTATGAGATGGATTACTTGCGCGAGGGCATAGGGCTAAGGGCGATGGCGCAGCGCGACCCGCTGGTGGAGTACCAGCGGGAGGGCAGCGACATGTTCAACACCATGATGGAAGCGTTTATGGAGGAGGTCGTCGGCTTCGTCTTCCACCTCGAAGTGGAAGTCGAGCAGGCTTCGGACGCGGGGACGGGGGTCGGCATCATCACGGGCGAGGACGGGTTGCCGGTGCAGGTGGCGGCCGCTGCTGCGACGAGCAACGGTCACGGCCGAGCTCAACAGCACCTGATCGAATCCGGCCCGGACCCTGATGGCACCGGAATCGAGGTGCACGCGGTGGGCGACGACGCTGAGGCCGCGGCCCTTGCCGCGGACATGACCGAAGTGCTCGACGACGCACAGCTAGCCAGGCTCGAGCTCGCCGAGCGGGAAGAGACGCCGGTCGCACGTCCTCGGGTGAGCGCCAAGGGCCTCGGCGGCACCGGTTCTCGACCCTTGACCTACTCGGCGCCAGACGAAGACGGTTCGGTCAAGACAGCGGCCACTGGCGACGACGCGAAGGACCCGTACGCGGGGGTCGGGCGGAATGCACCCTGCCCGTGCGGATCCGGCAAGAAGTTCAAGATGTGCCACGGCCGTCCTGGAACGGCTAAGCCTTAGGGCCGAGCTCAACAACGGTGCAGAGCCAGCGACCGTAGAACTCCTCCAACCGGAAGGCCAGCGCGATTGAGCGGCGGCCGAGCCTGAAGTGAGCGGCGACCTCAACCGCCAGCGGTGTGGGGAACTGCAGGTGGACCGAATGCAGGGTTGCCGGGCGGGTCGGCCGTGAGCGTGAATGGCCCGCGGTTCGTTGTCGGCGTTGGATGGTGATCGCCGCCAGCACCTTCTCGTCAACCCAGCGATTGAGTTGTCCGATGGGCCGCAGGTCCTGCAGAGTCTCGATCAAGACTCGCGCGAGCGAGACACTCCAGGCCTTCGGGTCTGGCAACTCCGCGGGCGGAGCGGCCATCCAGGCGCCGCCGGTGCTTGCCTGCACTTGTGGTTCGCCATCGAAATCCAGCATCGGTTGAGAAGCGCTGGCACCGTCGGTGAGCCGTGGCAACCACGTCTGTGCTGGGGGCCGACTCTCGATGGCCGGCCGCAGGTTGAGCCTCGATCGAGCAATGGATGCGACAGCCATTCATCTTCCTCCCTGGCGCAGTGGTCACCAGCGTGGGCGAAATGCCGGTAGTACGGAAGGGCAGGCGGCGAATTTGTGGATAAATTGCAGAGCACTGTCAACGGCACACACAATGTAAGGCGGCCGCTGATGCAACCTTTTGCATGAGTCTTGAACGAGCTCCTGGTGCGGCTGGACTCACAGCCGGCATGAAGTTGGCCGGACGTCCATCGCGACCTACCGCCAGACCACGGAGGCAGTGGGTCGAGCGATCGAGCACGGTGGCCTTAACGACCCTCGGTGGGTAGCTGCCTCGGACCCTGCGTGGGTAGCTGCCTCGGACTCCGCGTTCGCCGACCTCACACCACCAGCGAGCTCTCGATCGAGTAGTGGGCGGCGTGGTACATGTGCCGGCCGAACTCAACGAACTGGCCGACGTCGTCGTAGGCGATTCGATCAACCGTGAGGCAGGCTGCTGGTGTTTCCGTGTCGAGCAGTTCTGCTTCCTCGTCGGTCATGAGTCGCGCGGAGATGCGCTGGTGGCCGATCTTGAGGTTGACACCGATCGAGCGCAGACAGGCATAGAGCCCCTTGTCCGTCAGATCCGCCTCACCGATCTCGAAACGGCTAGGCAGATAGTTCGTCAAGATGGCCAGCGGCACATCGTCAGCAAGCCGCAGCCGCCGGATCTTGATGAAGGTCTCGTCGCTGACATTCTCGGCGTCGATGGCATCTCGCACATCTTGATCGAGGCTCCCGACCGAGTACTCCAGCAACCGAGTGCCCGGTACCTTGCCCGCCTTCGTCAGGTCTTCATTGAAGCTGCTCAAGCGCTCATCGCGCCGGAACTGTGACCGCACGACCTGGGTGCCTACCCCGCGCTTGCGAACAAGCATTCCCTTCTTCACCAACTCTTGAATCGCCTGACGGGCAGTCGGCCGGGACAGGCCCAGCCGGCTGGTCAGCGAGAGTTCGTTCTCCAACCGGTCACCGGGGGAGAGGGCGCCGGTGTTGATCGCATGCTCGATCGATTGAGCCAGCTGGTGGTAGAGCGGAACGGGCGAGTTGCGCTCCAGCGTGATGTCCAATTCACGCGCAGCGGGCGCCTCCGTCATGCGAGAAGCATAGGATCAGCCGCCGAACTTCTCAGCCGAGCCGCATGATTTGTTCGCACAAAGGACCACGGAATGCGAGCGCTCGAGCTCACGGGGAAAAGAGCAGGACGAGGCCCGCACAGGTGTAGCCGATCATCACAGCCAGCATCGGCCATTGTCCGGCGAGTGCGCGGTTCGGCGGTAGCAGACGGACCGCATTCTCGTGCGCGACGATGATCGCCAGCAGGTGACCACCGACGATGGCCACGAGCTGGATCAGCGCAATGATCGTCGGGTGATTCACGATCGAGGCGTTCACGCCCATCTCCGCGGAGCCGAAGAGATTCCAGCCGCGGCCCAGCGGGTCGGAGAAGTTGATCGCCGCTCGCTGCCCTTCCAGGATCAGCAGCGTGGCGTAGTGCGCGATCGCATAGCCGACCACGATGGGCACCACCGAACCGGCCATCAGGCGTGGATAGACGCGAGCTGGTTGCGAAGTGAAGCGCCCCATCCAGCACGCTGCCAGGCTGAAGCTGGTCAGCACGATGAGGATCATTCCGAGCAGCCCGGCCGTCTGCCAGACCAGTGATGGCACGGTTGACTCCTGAACGGTCTGGATCCACCAGCTCGTGTTGGCGAAGCTGTCGTAGGCCGTGCCGCCCAGTAACGCGGCCACGGCTCCCACCGCGCCTGGCGGCGGGGTCCATGCACTCAGACCGGCGAGCGGATTGACGAGCGACAGATTTCCTTCGATCCGTCGCCAGGCCGACAGTTCGGCGACCGTGGATGCGTACGCCTCGAAGGGATCGGCGGCTGCGATCCAACGCTGGCTGAACACGATCGCACCAATGATCATGATCACAAACCAGGCGACCGCCCACAGCCGGAGCACCGACAAGGTGGTCCGGTCGGGTTGCACCAGCTCCAGCCAGCTGAATGCGAAGATGCCCGCGGCCGCCGGCCAGACACCGATCGGCTTCGGTATGGTCATCAGGCGGTCCGCAGGGTGGAGGCGCGCGACCGTGCACAAACCGGCGTGAACAGTCCGGAGGGGGTTGGTCGCCCGCCAGAACCAGCCGAGGAGCAGCGAAATCGGCACCAGCCCGACCCACATCCAGACGAAGACGAAGCCGAAGATCGGGTTGGTCAGCCGGTCCTGCCCAGCCATCACCGCCAGCGCCGCGATGGCGAACGCCGCCAGGACCAGCAGGCGTGCAGCCCAGCGGACAACAGAATGGTCGACGACCGACGTGAGCCTGGGTAGCGGCACCCCTCTCAGGGTGGCAAAACGAGGAGTTCGCCACGCGAAGACGAGCACGACGAACGAGATGATCAGGGCTCCGACCGCACCTACCACCACGAATGTAAAGGGCAACGGAAGATCCTGTCGCGTTGCAATGCCATGCAGCGGAACCAGAACCGAGGTCACGGTGCCGACTTCCGACGCCGGCGTTCCCATCGCGCATCCAAAGCCGACGTCGCTGGCAGCCACCGGGTTGATCGACTTCTGCGCACGTTCCCCTCGATCTCTGTTGCTGGACACTGTGCACCGCTGAGCTCCGCTGGCCGAGCCCATTGCCGGTCAAGTGTTTCAGGCGCGGCCGTGCCGGCACACCGGTCAGCAGCACTCGGCTGGCCCGTCCGTGTCTGCGCCTCAGCTGACCGTCTCCGAGGTCGGTCACGGCTGCGGCGCGGGTAGTACGGTGAAGATCTGCCATTCGCGGTGGACTCGACTGTGCAGCCGAAGGGATTTCCATGCCACGGCGATTGACCCCACTCGACGTGTCGATGCTGGCGTTGGACACGGTACGAACTCCGGGACACGTCGGTATGGTCGACATCTTCGATCCTGGTATCGAGGGCTTCGATTACGAGCGGCTCATCGCCTTGATCCGTGATCGCATCGAGTTTGTGCCCCACTACCGGCAGCGGGTCCGGCCAGTCCCCGCACGATTGGCCGCTCCGGTGTGGGTCGATGACGAGAACTTCGACCTCACCTTCCACGTTCGTCGCTCCGCGCTGCCGCGTCCGGGCACCCTTGATCAACTTCGGGAGTTCGTGGCCCGCGTGCTGGCTAGGCGGCTCGACCCGTCCCGACCGCTTTGGGAGATCTATCTGGTCGAGGGGTTGGAGGAGGGAAGGTTCGCGCTGGTGAGCAAGACCCACTTGGTCCTGGTTGATGGCGTCGACGGAGTAGACCTCGGGCAGGTTCTGCTGGACGCCGATCGCCGGCCCCCGGTGACCCCGACCACAGCCTGGGAACCACTACCCGAGCCTGGGTCGCTGGATCTGGTCGGGGGAGCGCTCTGGGAAAGTGCCAAGGATCCGGCCCAGGCGATCGAGAATCTCCGGGACGCCGTCACCAGCGCATTGGGCATCGTCATAGCGATCGGGGAGGCGGTGGGCGGGATCGGAGGCGCTCTTGGCGAGCTGGCCGGAGAAGCACTCCGGGGCAAGCGTCCGGCGGCCGGCTCGCCTCTGGCCGGCGAAGTGTCCGAGCAGCGCCGGGTCGCCCTGCTACAAGTGCCGCTGGCCCGGCTGAAAGCCATCCGCCAGGAGCAGAACCACACCGTCAATGACGTCGTGCTGGCGGTGGTCACTGGCGGCCTGCGGGCATGGCTGCTGACCCGTGGGGAATCCATCAGTTCGAGCAGCACACTGACCTCTCTGGTTCCGATGAGCGTGACCGAGGACGACGATGAACCGACCTCCCTCGGCAGCCAAGTGGCGCCACATTTGCAGAGCCTGCCGATCGGGGAACCAAGCCCGCTGATGCGGCTGCATCAGTTGGCTTACGCAACCAAGGCACACAAGGAAAGTGGCCGTGCCGTCGGTGCCCGGTCGTTGTCGGACATCGCCGGCTTCGCGCCCTCCACCCTGCACGCCTTGGGCGTACGGGTCTCCGCTGAGGTGATGCGGAAGCAGCACGACATCCTGATCACCAACGTTCCAGGCCCGCAGGTCCCCCTGTACGCCGCGGGTGCTCGGATGGTGGCGAGCTATCCGCTGCTGCCGCTGTCGGCGGCTCATCTGTTGACCATTGGACTGACCTCCTACGACGGCGAAGTGTTTGTCGGTCTCACCGGGGATCGGTATGCCATCCGAGACCTAGATGTGTTGGCTCAGTGTCTGGAAGATGCCGTGCAGGAGCTGCTCGACGCCACCGCTGATGCGGCCAGCCTTCGCCAGCCCACCCGCAAGGCCAGTCCGGCGGCACGTCGGGCTGCGGAACGTAAGGCGGCGGCCAGGCAGGATGCGGCGCGGCGGGTGGCTCGGCGCTATCCCACGGGCCAGGCTGCGCGGGACCGCGGCCGACGAGCCGAGGGCTAGATGGGCCAGATTGCGTTCATTCCAGCCAGCCCGGAGCAGGCGAGGGCGGTGCGGAGCGGAGCCGATCCGGGGCTCCATCGTGGTTGTTCGGTGACGAAAGCACTTCTGCGTGCTCTGGGACCTCAGACCACGATCGAGGAGGCGGAGTTCGCTGCCCTTAGCAACGCTGGTGTGCTGGCCTTGTTGGTCAGCTCGGAGGCCAGACCGTTGGTGCTCGCCGCCGAGGTTGAGTTCGAGCAGATTACTGCCACCGAGGATGCGGCTGGTGAGGTAACGCTCTCGGCACTCTCCTGGGCGCAGGTGCAGGCACTGTTCGTCGCCGAGCCGGAGGCCGCCGAAGCGGCGCGGAAGGCGAGGCGGGCACTGGCGGAGCGGGCCGGAGATGTCACTCTGGTGGCGGCCCTGCAGCTGCCAGAAGTCGGCGAGTTGCAGGAGGGCTACGATCTGCTCTGGTTCGCACCCGATGAACTGGATCACCTTGCGTCGACGGGTGATCGAACCGATGTTGCCGCGAATCGGGCAGACTAGCCTCATGCCACGGTCAATCTGGAAGGGCGCTATCTCCTTCGGACTGGTCACGATTCCGGTGAAGCTCTTCTCGGCGACCGAGGAGAAGGACATCAGTTTTCGCCAGGTCCACCCCGAGGATGGTGGCCGCATCAAGTACAAAAGGGTCTGCGAGAAGTGCGGTAACGAGATTCCGTTCGCCGAGATCGCCAAGGGGTACGAGATGCCCGACGGCCGCATGGTGATCTTGGAGAAGGAGGATTTCGACTCGCTTCCACTGGCGACCACCAAGGCGGTGGAGGTGGTCCAGTTCGTGGCCGAGGACGATGTCGATCCGAGCTACTTCGACAAGACCTACTTCTTGCAGGCGGACGGCCCGGGCGTCAAGCCGTACGTGCTGCTGCGCGATGCGCTCACCAAGAGCGCGCAGACTGCGGTCGTCAAGGTGGCGCTTCGCTCCCGCGAAGCGTTGGCGCTCCTGCGGCCGAAGGACGGCGTGTTGTTGATGCACACCATGCTCTGGCCGGACGAGTTGCGGGACGGGTCGTTCGCGGCCCCGCCCGCCGACGTGAAGGTGTCCGACGCCGAGGTGACCATGGCACAGTCCTTCATCGACGCGCTGGCCGGTGACTTCAACCCCGAGGAGTTCACCGACTCCTATCGGGGGGCCCTGGAGACGCTGGTGCAGAGTAAGGCCGAGGGCATCCCCTTGGCCGAGGAACCAGAGGCGCCCAAGGAGGCGGAGGTCGTCGACCTCGTTGCCGCCTTACGCGCTTCGGTGGAGGCGGCGAAGAAGCGCCGCGAGCAGACGGAGCAGGCCAAGGCGACCGGCTAATCTCGATTCGTGGACGGGATTACCAACGTCCCGCTGCCGGCGAACGAGCCGGTGCGAACGTACGCGCCTGGATCAGCGGAGCGAATCAGCCTCGAAGCGACGCTGAAACAGCTAGCTGAGGCCGACCCCATCGATCTGCCCGCCACCATCGGTGCCGGCAGCCGACTTGGCGGAGGGCAGGCGTTCGACGTCACCATGCCGTCGGATCACCGCCACGTTCTCGGGCGCTCCGCGAACGCCAGCGAAGCAGATGCCCGGGACGCCGTCGACGCGGCACTGAAGGCGGCACCGGACTGGGCGGATCTCAGCTTCGACGACCGGGCCGCGGTATTCCTTCGCGCGGCCGATCTACTGGCCGGGCCATGGCGCGACACCCTCAATTCGGCCACCATGCTGGGGCAGGGCAAGACGGTGCAGCAGGCCGAGATCGACTCCGCGTGCGAGTTGATCGACTTCTGGCGCTTCAACGTCGCGTTCGCTCACCAGATACTGGGAGAGCAGCCCGTTTCATCACCGGGCGTCTGGAACCGCATCGACTATCGTCCGCTGGACGGCTTCGTCTATGCGATCACCCCCTTCAACTTCACCGCGATCGCCGGGAACCTCCCCACTGCGCCCGCGCTGATGGGCAACACCGTGATCTGGAAGCCGAGCCCCACCCAACAGTTCGCAGCCCATTACACGTTGCGCCTGCTACAAGGGGCCGGATTGCCGCCGGGAGTGATCAATCTGCTGCCCGGGGACGGAGTGGCCGTGTCAGAGGTCATCCTTCACCATCCCGACTTCGCTGGGATCCACTTCACTGGATCGACGACGACCTTCCAGCGCTTGTGGCGCACGGTCGGGGAGAACATCGGCAGTTACTGCAGCTATCCCCGACTCGTGGGCGAGACCGGCGGCAAGGACTTCGTGGTCGCCCATCCGAGCGCCGATCCCGATGTTCTCCGGACGGCGCTGATTCGCGGAGCGTTCGAGTACTCCGGCCAGAAATGCTCAGCTGCATCACGTGCCTACGTTGCCCAGAGTGTCTGGGACAAGATCAAAGACGACCTCGTCGGTGAGACGGAAGTGCTGACGGTCGGTGACGTCCGCGACTTGTCCAATTTCACCTCAGCGGTGATCGACCAGCGCGCTTTCCGCAAGCACGTGGACGCAATCGAGGCGGCCAGGGACTCAGATGACGCCGAAATCATCGCGGGCGGCACGTACGATGATGACGACGGATGGTACGTGCGCCCCACCTTGATCATCTCGGACAACCCGAAGCAGGAGATCTTCACGACCGAGTACTTCGGGCCGATTTTGGCGCTGCATGTCTACGACGACGCTGACTTCGACGCGACCTTGGCGGACGTCGATACGGCCGCCCCGTACGGGCTGACCGGAGCCATCATCGCCGACGAGAGGGCCGCCCTGGATCAGGCGAGTCGGCGGTTGCGACGCACAGCCGGCAACTTCTACTTGAATGACAAGCCGACGGGTGCCGTCGTCGGGCAACAACCGTTTGGCGGGTCCCGCGGCTCGGGAACCAACGACAAGGCCGGCTCGATATGGAATCTGATCCGATGGAGCAGTCCACGTTCCATCAAAGAGACTTTCGTGCCGCCCAAGGAGATCCGGTACCCCCATCAGGGTTGATCATGACTTGCGCGAGTTCGAGCGGAACTTCGCGTTCTCCTGACGTAGTCGCTCATTCGTGTCCTGCAAGTCGAGCACAATTGCGATCGCGCTGAGATTGAGGCCATCGGCGACCAGGTCGGCGATCCGTCGCATCCGTGCGATGTCGTCGCTGCTGTAAAGCCGGGTACCACCCGACGTGCGACGAGGCTCGACCAGGCCGGCCTTCTCGTACGCGCGAAGGTTCTGCACGCCGGTCCCGACCAAGCCGGCGGCGACGGAGATGCCGTAGACACCGGCCGTTGGGTCAGGCACATGCGACGCCACGAATTTCACCTCTATCGAAGCTCGAACTTGACTCTCATGTTAGCATGCGATAATGTGTAAAAGCCACCACAGATAAGGAGCTAGCACAGGTATCGACTGCCTGTCGATTTATTGGAGGTGAAGCAATGGTGTTGATGCGCACTGACCCGTTCCGCGAACTCGACCGCCTAACGCAGCAGGTGTTCGGCACGGCGGCCCGGCCAGCGTTCATGCCGATGGACGCCTGGCGGGACGGAGAGTTGTTCCGCATTGAGTTCGATCTGCCCGGCGTGCAAGCCGATTCGATCGATCTGGACGTCGAGCGCAACGTCTTGACGGTGAGGGCTGAGCGGCCAGCGCAGGAACTGTCCGGCGAGCAGATCGCCGCGGAGCGGCCGAGGGGCCTGTTCAGTCGGCAGCTGATTCTGGGGGACAACCTCGACCTCGACAAGATCAGCGCGAGCTACGCCGACGGAGTGCTGAAGCTCGAGGTTCCCGTGGCCGAGCGGGCCAAGCCGCGCAAGATCGCTGTCGAGTCGGTTGACTCGAAGCGCACGATCGAAGCCTGAGGTGTCGAGCCGCTAAGGGATCTGCCGGCCGCTACCGAATCTTCTTTGGGCGGCCGCCAGATCCCCGCGGCTTGGCGTGGGGCAGCTCCTCGCTCACCGAGAAAGCCACTGATCACCGACCCGCTGCTGGGTTCGGAAGCCGGCCAAGATCGCCGGAGCGGTGGACTCTTCGAGCTTCTTGCCCAGCAGCGGGATCGCCACTTTCAGCTCACCGTCGAGCGCAACGATCGTTCCCCGGCCTCCGGGCGACATCTTGAGCTGTGCGCGGAGCGTCACCGGCTGTCCCAACACCGTCATGGTGAGGTCAGCCGTACGCGACCCGTCGGTCGACGGCCCACTCCACGTCACGTCCTCGATCACAGTGAGCTGGCTACCGGTGAAGCGAGCGGCGGATTCAGGTGCTGGCAGCGTGCGGGAGGAGTGGGTGGCCGAGCCGGACACTGAGGCGTCGTAACTGATCGACTCGGAGGCGACGCAGACCTCGTCCAGGTACACCTGATCGGTCATCATGGCGTAAACCCGATCGGGGGCCGCGGCGAAATCCAGCCGAGTCGAAATGTCCATGCCGCACATCATGGCATCGGTGTGGATCAAGAAGAGGAATGACGCGGCCGGCCAACCCTGGGAAGATGGAAGCGTGTCCACCGAACCGCGGATGATCTCCCTGGGCTTCGGCAAGTTCGTCCGCGCTGACCGCATCTTCGCACTCGAGCCGCTCCTTGGAGACGCACGTGGCGACGGCCGCAGGACCAGAGTCTGGGTCGAGGGCATCCTCGAACCCATCATCGCGTCCCGAACCGAAGTGACGATCCTGCGCGATATGGGTCAGGATGCCGCGGCGGATGCGCCGCTGCTCGAGGAGGCAGTGGATCTTGCCTCGCGACTGGCCGCCGCCGCTGAGGCCGGTCGGGTGGACCTGAGCGATCTGGGTCGGCGGGCGCGCCGACTTCTTGCGGCTACCACGACCAACCAACAACTACCTCTCCAGCCGTAGGGCTGACCTTCGGGGCGCAGCACTCGCGGCGGTGTTCGAGTCACCTCGCTCAGTGAAGGACGCTCCGGATCACCGCCGGAGGGCTATGGTCAATGCAGCCGCACAGCGCAGTGCGGCGGCACAGGAGCGGACGACAACGTGACGACATTCGAGGTGGAACTCGAACAGGAGAAGACCGAGAAGATCGCTCAAGTGGCGGCCCGGGGTGCTTCGATTGCGGCCCCGCTCGGCCAGCAGCCGCAGGCGGTGTCGGCCTTTCTGTCCCATTACTTTCGCCACGTCGACGCTGCGGATGTCGACGACCGCAGCGTCGAGGATCTGCTCGGGCTAGTCGAAAGTCACTATCGGCTGGCCATGCAGCGACCCGCCTCACGAGCCACCGTAGCGATCCGGAGTCCCAGCCAGTCGCAGGACGGCTGGACCGCCGGGGGTGCCACGGTCGTCCAGATCGTCACCGACGATCGGCCGTTCCTGGTCGACTCGGTGACCATGGAGGTGCTCCGGCAAGGGTGGAGCATCCGCGAGGTCTTTCACCCCCAGTTTCAGGTCCGCCGTGATGTCGGCGGTTCGCTGCGCGGCATTGTCTGGGCGAACGACGCGAGCACGGATCCCGAGGTCCTCTCCGAATCCTGGATGCACCTGGAGATCCTGCCGCCGTCACGGCCCGATCACCCGGACACGCTCCTCTCTGATCTCGAGCACGGGCTGCTAGAGGTCCTGCGGCTCGTCGAGGAGGTGGTTCAGGACTGGTCGCGGATGCGTACCCGGTCAGCGGAGACGATCGCCATGCTTCAGAGAGCGGCGCTGGCCGACGGGCACCGAGACGAGGCGGTGCTCGCCACCGAGCTCCTCGAATGGCTCAACGACAACCACTTCACTTTCCTCGGCTATCGGCAATACCGCCTGGTGAGAGCGGGTGAGGGCTTCGAGCCGGTGCCGTCAACCGGCCTTGGCATCCTGCGCGCCGACTCCGACCGGCCCGGCGCCTTCCATGCCCTGCCTCGTCCCGGCCGGTCAGCCGAATTGACGATCATCACCAAGGACAACGAGAAGTCGCGGGTCCACCGTCCTGCGTACCTGGACTACATCGGAATCCGGGCGTTCGCCGCTGACGGACAGGTGAATGGCGAACGCCGATTCCTCGGGCTGTTCGCGTCGTCGGCCTATTCCGAATCTGTGCCGCGTATCCCGGTCGTGCGACAGAAGGCGGCTGAGGTGCTGCGACGCTCCGGTTACGCGCCGAGCAGCCATGGCGGCAAGGCGATCATGGACGTCCTCGACACCTACCCGCGCGACGAGTTGTTCCAGGCCTCGGTCGACGAGCTCGCTCCCGTCGTGGAGAAGGTCGCACACCTCAAGGAGCGCCGCCAAGTTCGAATGTTCGTCCGGCGGGAACCCTACGGACGGTATCTGTCGTGCCTGGTCTACCTCCCCCGCGATCGTTACACGACCGCGGTTCGGAAGCGGATGGAGGAGCTGCTGCTCGACAGGCTCGGCGGTGCGTCGATCGACTACACGGCCCGAGTGTCGGAATCGGTACTCGCTCGGCTGCACTTCGTGGTGCGGATGCCCGTTGGGGAATCGTTGGGCGAGGTGGACGTACGTCGGCTGGAGCGCGAACTGACGCTCGCCACCCGCTCCTGGGACGACGAGTTCGCCGATGTACTCGCCAGTTGGCTGAACCCGTTTGACGGCACAACGCCGGACGAGCTCTCGACCCTGGTAGGTGCGCTCCCGGAGGGTTACAAAGAAGACTTCTCGGCCCGGCAAGGGGTGCAGGATCTGGCTGCGCTCATGGCGTTGCGGAGCGATTCCGGCGCCGGCGCGGAGGCAGAAAGCGCGACCGGCAAGAACATGGTGATGTACGTCCCCGACCGGACCGACGATGAAGCGGACCTACGGTTGAAGATCTTCCGGTGGGACTCACCGATCTCGTTGTCCCAGATCTTGCCGCACCTGTCGTTGCTCGGCGTGGACGTCATCGACGAGCGTCCGTACGAGCTGGTGTTAGGCACTGATCAGCGTGCCTTCATCTACGACTTCGGGATCACCGTTCCGGGAGGGGACGCGGCCGTCCGTTCTCGATGGCCGATAGCGGCCCGCCAGAAGTTCATGGATGCCTTCTCGGCGTCCTATGCCGGCCTCAGTGAGCCCGATCGCTTCCACGCCCTTGTCATGGGAGCAGACCTCGGCTGGCAACAGGTAACGATCTTGCGTGCCATCGGCAGGTACCTGCGACAGACCGGAAGCACCTACAGCCAGACCTATCTCGCTTCAGCGCTCAGCTCGAACGTCGACTTGGCCCGGCAACTCGTGACTCTGTTCGAGACCCGCTTCGATCCGCTCCGCAAGCTGGACATCGACACTCGCAAGGTGCAGGCGACGGAGCTGATCGACAAGATCAAGATCGCGTTGAACGACGTGCCGAGCCTTGATCATGATCGGATCGTGCGCTCCTATCTGGCCGTGATCTCGGCCATGGTGAGGACCAACGCCTACCAGTCCGGCCGACCTACGCTCGCTTTCAAGCTGTTGCCCCGCCAAATCCCCGAGCTGCCGGAACCCAGACCCGCTTTCGAGATCTTCGTCTACTCACCGCGGGTCGAAGGTGTCCACCTGCGCTTCGGCCCGGTGGCCCGCGGCGGGTTGCGGTGGTCTGACCGGGCGGAAGACTTCCGGACCGAGGTGCTGGGCCTGGTCAAAGCCCAGATGGTCAAGAACACGGTGATTGTCCCGGTCGGCGCCAAAGGTGGCTTCTATGCCAAGCAGCTGCCAAAT
>DATFQP010000167.1:0-13992 GCA_035264145.1 Propionibacteriaceae bacterium | reverse complement strand
GGGAGCAGTACGTAGCGGTTAAGGCTGTGGACACTGTTTCAGCAACTGCTCACCGTCATCCGTGGAAGAAGTGCGCGCCCAGCGTTTTCTGCGATTTGCAAACCGTTGCGGCGCTGTATCCGAATAGATGAGTGTCTGGCTGGCGCGACCCCGTTGCGGGAGGGGTCGCCTGAGCCGCATTCAGTCGAGTCTCTATACGGGGGAAGTTATGTCAAAGTCTCGGCTGCCGTTTGTACCGGATGCGCCACAATCCCGACGCCCGCGAGTTAGATTCGTCTTTCTGCGCAATGGAGGGGGAGCAATGTTGAAGGTGTTCGTAGCGCTCGGGGCTGCGGTGCTGGCATTGGTGATGACTCCGGTTGCGCACGCCCAGGAGACAACACTCAGAACATTCGTTGTGCAGATGTCGGCCGAGAACGAGGTGCCCGGGTGCACAGCGGGGGTGGAGAGCGGCGCCAGCGGTGTGGCGGTCGTCCAGATCAACGAGATCACGGGTGAGATCACCTATCGGGTGGTGGCGTTCAACCTGCCGGGGACGGTGACAGACGCGCACATCCATCCCGGAGCCGCAGGCGTGGCGAATCCTCCCGCGCAAGGTTTCGAGCTCACTGGCCTCAGCACTGGTCTTGTGGCGGCGGGGACGGTCACCAACCCGACCCTTGCCGACGCGATTCTGGCCAACCCTGAGAGCTACTACGTCAACGTCCACACGACGACGTGCCAACCTGGGGCGGTCCGCGGCCAGCTCGGGTAACCAGCCGGCCCAGCTGCATAGGGCGCGCGCGCCAACGGGGAACCATCGGACGCGAGCACACTGAGTGGCGTTGACTTTGGGTCGAGTGACCGGAGGCCCCAATGACTCGCAGCTTTCGGGCGGCGCAGCTGGCGGCGAGTACGCGAGCCTATGGCCAGACCGGGACGTCCCAGGCCATAGACCTGCCCGGCCGGACATGAGCTGCACCGCGCTCACCACTTGAGTTGCCGTCAATCCGCTGGAGTCGGCAGTTCGGCGCCGCTACCTAGAGGATGAGAATGATCTTGCCGATGTTATCGCCTGATTCCAGGCGAGCGTGGGCCGCGGCTGCCTCCTCCAGCGGATAGGTCGTCTGCGGAGGCGCCTTGATCAACCCGCTCTCTAACAACGGCCAGACGTGCTCCGCCACGTTCCTACAGACCTCCGCCTTCTCCCAGACGGGCCGCGCGCGAAGCGACGATGCGCTGACTGATGCCCGACGAGTGAACAAAGCCCCGAGATCCAACGTGCCCTTCGTGCCGCCCTGCATGCCGATCACCGCGAGCCGTCCGCCAGTGGCCAGCAGCCGTACGTGATCCTCGAGGTACTTGGCGCCCATGTTGTCCAAGATCACCTCGACTCCGCGGCCTTTGGTGATGTCCTTGACGGCTGCCGGCCAGTCCTCCCGGTACGACAGCGCATGATCAGCGCCGATCGATAGGCAGAAGTCGATCTTGTCCTGTCGACCAGCGGTCGCGATCACTGTGGCCCCGACCGCCTTGGCATATTGGATCGCGTACGCACCGATGCCGCCGGATCCGCCGTGCACCAGGAAGGCCTCGCCGACTCGGAGCCGAACGCGGTCGAGATTCGTGTAGACCGTGGCGGCGGCTTCGACCACCCCGCCGGCCGTCACCATGTCCATGCCGGCCGGCGGAACAAGAACCTGATCAGCCGGGGCGGCGACGAACTGGGCATAGCCACCCCCGGCGAGTAGGGCCACACAGGGATCGCCCACTTTCCAACCCGCAACGCCCTCCCCCAGAGCGGCCACCTCCCCAGAGACCTCCAGACCCAGAATCTGGCTGGCACCCGGGGGCGGCGGATAGTGGCCCTGCCGCTGCAACAGATCCGCCCGGTTCACACCGGCAGCAAGGACTCTGATCAGGATCTCTCCGGCGCCGGCAACCGGCGTGCCAGTCTCCCGAATCTTGAGGACCTCCGGACCACCCGGCTCCGTCGCGATGATCGCTCGCATCGATTTAGCGTCCCACAGCGCCTGGAAGGCTCATCCAGGTAGGATCGCCCCTGCTCGTCGCTGAGCTTTGGGATGGAAATGGGGTCGCAACATGGGCCGGATCCATCGAAAACCGACCCGGGCGAGGTCGCATAGTGGACTAGTGCAGGCGCCTTGAAAGCGCCCGAGCGGGAGACCGTTCCGTGGGTTCGAATCCCACCCTCGCCGCCGGAAACTGACGAAGCCGTTGAACACCACGCTCGTCGCTGCCGATATGGTGCAGCGATGAGTGACGTCGGTGTCGGCGGCACAGCTGGCCCGAGCTACGAACTGCGGCCGCGACCCGCCGTGCCGACGCTGGCTGCCGCAGCGGTCGGAACGATGGCGGGGTGCCTGGCGCTGATCATCTGGGGCCGCGGCGGTGGTAGCGCGGCCTTCCTCGTGCTCGGCATCGGCCTGCTGCTCTTCGGATTGAGCTTGGCCGCAAGCGTCCTGCTGTTCGCGACGCGACTTCGAGTGCACCTCGAACTTGACCCCGAGAAGATCACGATCCGCCGAGGACTCCACGCACGGAGCCTGAGGTGGACCGAGATCGAGCGGGTGTCACTGGACGGATCCCGCCTCACCCTCCATGCCAAGGAACCGCAGCAGGACGCAATTGTGATCAATCCACGATCTCCGGCAGATCCGCGATTCATGTCGCTGGTGGGCGCCATCTCGAAGCGACTTGACACTAGTCGCGGTTACGGGGCCCCTGAACAGCTGCGCTGACCACTTGGCCGGCAGCCGTTGGTCAGCAGCGGTCACCGAGGTCGTTGGGCTTCGGCAGCCATCTTGGCGTTGTAGGCGCAGGTCTTGTTGACGTCTTCGCTCTCGGTCTTCGACTTACCGGCCTTGGAATTGCTGGGGCTGGGGCTTGGGCTGCTGGGGTTTGCCGTCGGCGATGACTCAGTCTCATCGAGGGCCGCGTTGACCCGCCTTTGCATCAGGTCGAAATCCGGCCTCGGGCTGATGAATCCGTCTTCACCGTGCTTGAACACGATGCTTCGGACCTTGCCATTCTTCACCCGCCAGCTGAGGTCGACCATGATCGGCAGAACCTCGCGCGGGATATCGGTCCGAACGATGTCCTTGCCGGCCTTGGCGATGTCTTCGTAACGGGTCAACATGGTTGTCGGGTTTGCCTGCTTGATAATGGCGTTGATCACGCACCGCTGACGCTCCATTCGGGCGTAATCGTTGGAGCCGTAACGTCCACGCGCGTACCAGAGAGCGCCGCGCCCATCCAAGTGCCGATCGGGCCCAGGCTTCAGATAATCGTCCGGCGGAATCCCCAGGTCGGTATTGCCGCCGATCGGGATGTAGGTGTTGATGTTGAGCGTGACACCGCCCAACGCGTTGATCAACTTCGTGAAGCCCTGGAGATTGATCAGCACGTAGTAGTCCACAGGCAGACCCAGCGCCTGGCCGACCGACAACTTGAGTGCATCAGCACCGAGATCGTCGGTCGGTCCGAGAACATCCTTGGGCACATTGGCCGGCACGTTCTCGTACATCGCATTGAGGAAGTACTCGGGGTTGTTGCCGTCGCCGGAAGTAAATCCCTTCCGGTAGTACTTGCGCAGCGGGGAATCTGCTGGGAATGGCATCCGCCCGGTGTTTCGCGGCAGGCTGAACAGCGTCGTGTTGCCCGTTTTGGTGTCGATGCTGGCCAAGATCACGGTATCCGTCCGGGTGCCAGTCCGGTTGGGCCCGGCGTCACCGCCGAGCATCAGGATGTTGAGCCGCGGCTTGGCGTCCCAAGGGTCCTGTGGCTGGCCCTGGCCCGCCTGGCTTGGTCCGCCGGGGCCCAGGGTCGGTCGGGTGGCACTCTTGGTGTCCTTCTCGCTGCCGAAGACATTCGTCACGAGATTCGCCTGGTCATAACTGTAGCGAGACGCCACGGCCATCGGCGCTGTCACGGCAAACGCCAGGGCGCCGACCAGCACGCCGCCGGTGATCCGCTGCCCCTGCGTGGGACGGGTCCGCAGGCTCAGATGACTGGTGACCACGACAACGACCCAAAACAGGGCAACCAAGATCAGAGCAACGGTCAGTGTTCGCAGCACCGCTGGACGTACGGCGACTGAGACCAAGCCCTGCAAGTCGAGCGCCGCCCAGACGGCGAGCGTGGAGACCACGGCAAGAAACAGGCCGAGAATGATCGAACCGGCGACGCGCCGCTTGGCAGCGATCAGGCCCAGGCCGGGAAGCGCCGTGCCGGCGACGGTATAGGCCACCGTACGGCGGAAGTCACTGTCCGGGGGAGTCGATCGGCCATTGCGGGGAGGAGCGGAGGCGGGTCGGCCAGGCTGTCGAGGCCAATGAGAGGTGCCTGGGCGAAACCAGGCAGGGTCGTTCGGTTCGGAGCTGGGCAGCTCCCAGTTCCATCGATTGGAAGGGCGCGACACCCCGTCTCCCCACTGGCGTACAACCGGACCCGATCAACATTAGTTGCTCAAGGGCCCGCAAGCCCCATTCGAGTCCGCCACCTCGGCGCAGGTTTCGTCAATGCCGCCCTGGCTCGGACATCCACGCGGCGGTAATCGACCCCAGCAGCCCCGGACGCGTCCGCCGATCATCGTTGAGTCAAAGCTGCCTACCGGTTGGCATTGACGAGACGTTCGGTGCCCTCGTCCCATCGCCAGGCCATACGGTGTCCTGTCAACCGGACGCCTCCGATCCACCTGTCGATACCGTTGAGCGCTACATGATCGACCTGACCGTCGAGGACGCGGCGCCCGGTTGCTGTGAGGCCCAGTCGGGTGCTGCGTTGAACGCGCGGCTGGCGGGAAGTTTCTGCATCATCCAGCCAGAGCAATGGACTTCGGGCGTTAGCCAAGGCGGCAATGCGCCGGAAGCACCACAGGTCGCCCAGGAACGGCCGTGATTCGCGCCGGCTGCTGGCGAGGAACGCCTCCTCGGCGGTGTTCGCATCCTCCGCCACCGCGGCCAGGATGCGGCGCTCGGTGAGGGAGAGTCCATCCCGGGTGGAGGGATATTCGCGGCTGAGCCGGTCAAACGCCTCGGGCAGGAACCGCAGCTCTCTGGAGAGGCTGGCGGATATCGCGCCGAGCCTGTCGGGAATGCGCGAACGGAACGCGGCCCAGGCCTGCGTCGCGAGTCCGAGCGCCTCGCTGGACAGCCTGGTCCCGGCGGCGCCAGGCAGTGTTCGTAGCTGGTCCGCATAGAGTTCACCGAGGCCGCCGAAGTGCGCGATCCCGGGATACTCACCGATGCAGATCAGCGTGATGCGCTCCGCTGGCACATCGAGCCCAGCCAGTCTGGCCAGGATCTCGGCCAGCTGCAGCTGGTCGTAGAGGTCGGCTTCGAACCACAACACGTAGCGCCCCCCGCTGTTTGCCTCCAGGGTTTGATCGCGCGTGGTCAGCAGCTGCAAGGCGTCGGCGTGCTCAGCTGCGGCGGCGTCCTCATCGACGTGCGGATCAGGTGTCGACAAGAAGTTCGCCCGCACTCGGCGGAGCTCCGCGGGATCTGTGTCCGGCACCGGGCCCTCGTGCAGAGCGTCCCGCCAGACCAGTATCCGTTCGGCCAGACCGGTACCGTGCAGCTCATCCACCGTGCTGTCGCCGTTGGTGACGTGCAGCGCCGAAGTCAGCGAGCTTCCGGTGGCGCGGATCAGTTGCGCTCGGGCTGTCGAGTACGACTCCCCAGTCTTGGCCATTCGGGCCCTGACGAGGCGTTTGAAATCAGCATGCTGGGTCATGGTCAGTCGATTCCTGCGACGGTCCTCGACGCTCCCCAGCAGTCCGAGGCCGCGCATCGACGTGGCCATGCGAGTGACCGCTCGAGAGTTGTGCCTCCCTTTGACTCCGCTCTCGAGCCTGGCTGGGGCTGGCTCATGGAGTTTGGGCGCGAACGACCGCCTCCGACGACTGTATCAGCGCGATGCGGTTTGGCGAGCTCCACGAACCTGGTTGGTCAGGGCGTGCATTGGTGATCACGCTTTGCCTCGGACTTTCGCGGTCTGTAGTGTTGCGCAGCGTTCCGCTATGGCGGAGCGTGTGATTGGAGGCGTCGCCTAGTCCGGTCTATGGCGCCCGCCTGCTAAGCGGGTTTGGGTCTCAAGCCCATCGCGGGTTCAAATCCCGCCGCCTCCGCCCTCACCACGCGACCGTCGCGGCTCCTCACGGCCCGGCGTGCCGCTCGGCAATGATCACCAGCTCCGGTAGTGGCGATCGAGCGGCTTGAGGACGACGCGGCAATTTCTCAGGTGGGTGCCGCGGCGAACCCGAATCCACAAACGGCTGACATGTATCCGAGCCCGCCATCGTGGGGAGTGAAACTGCCGTCGACCGGCATCTGTGACAGCATCCGTTCGTGCGGGTTCTCTTCTCGACGACAGCCGGTGCTGGGCACTTCGGGCCTCTGGTCGCGGTTGCTCGCGCCTGCGAGGCGGCTGGCCACGAGATCGCTGTGGCTGCGCCGCAGGCATTCCACGCGACCGTTGAGAACGAGGGTTTCATGCACCTGCCGTTCCCGGACGTGCCAGCCGACGTGATGCGCAAAGTGTTCGACAGGGTCGCGCTGCTACCGCGCAACGAAGCCAACCGAGTAGTGGCCGCAGAAGTGTTTGCCCGACTCGACGCTCAGGCGGCGTTACCAGAATTGATCGACATCATCGCCAGCTGGAAGCCGGACCTCGTGGTCCGTGAACCGTACGAGTTCGCCTCCCTCGTCGCCGCCGATTCGGCCGGTATCCGACAGGTTCACGTCGCGATAGGCATGAACCGGTTCGGCTCCGGATTCGCCGACGTGGTTGCTGAACCGCTCGCCGGACTGAGCACCTTGGCGGGACTCCCGATCGATCGGGGTGCCACCATGGCAATGACCTCTCCGACGTTCACGTCCGTACCCACCATCCTCGACGCCCCAGACCTGTACTTCGGTGATCTGGGTCCTTCCAGCTCGGCTGTGGAGTTGGGACCGATCTGGCGCTTCCGCTGGCCCACCGAAGAAGGGACTGGCAGGTTGCCTGGCCGATGGGGGAATCCGAAGGACCCGCTGGTCTATGTCACCTACGGCTCCGTCACGGGCGGTCTGGCACATCTGAGCGATCTGTACGCCTCGACCCTGCAGGTTTTGGCCGATCTGCCAGTCCGGGTGCTGATGACCACTGGACGAGGCGCCGATCGATCGGCCCTGGAGCCAGTGCCACCGAACGCGTGGGTGGAGGAATGGTGGCCGCAAGCGGAGGTGATGCCGTCGGCTGCAGCCATGATCGGCCACGGTGGATTTGGGACGACCATGGCGGCCCTGGCCGCTGGCGTGCCTCAAGTCGTCGTGCCCCTGTTTGCCTTCGATCAATTCGTGAACGCCGAGCAAGTGGCAGCGGTGAAAGCCGGCGTGCAAGTGCTCGGGGGATTGGCTGGCCTCTCGGAGCTTCGGGCGGCGATCACGGGTGTGCTTGATGATCCTGAGATCACCGCGGGTGCTCACGCGGTAGCGGCCGAGGTCGCGGCCCTGCCCGAGCTGGCGCATTGCGTCTCGATCCTCGAGGAGCTAGCTGGTTACGATCGACCATGACACGGCTTGGCAGGCGACCGGACGGCAAATCATGGAGATCTGTGCCTTGCTGTCGCCGCTAGCGCCCCGCTCGACCACCGGGTAGAACAGAAACGAGACGCGGAGGTGGCGATGGCGGCGGCAATGGAGCTGCGGTGGATCGACGAGAGCGAGATGCGCCAATGTGATCTGGGCGAGCTCGGCGCACTTCGCGCGCGTACCGACGGGTTCCTTTGGCTTGACATACCGGAATGGAGTGAGGCTGCCGAACGGACGCTGGCCGACGACTTTGGCTTTCACGCGATGGCGATCGAGGGCTCCAGGGAGCGAAACCACATTCCTCGGGTCCACATCTATCCCGACCATCTCTTCATCGTCATTCATGCGCCGGAGATCGGGGCGGCCGGTCACGTGCATTACCTGGAGCTCGACCAGTTCATCGGCGAACATTTTCTCGTCACCGTCCATGGTCCGCGCAATCCCAAGGTGTCGCTGGAGACCACACTGCGCGAGACCCGGGAGGTGATCACCCGGATGGAGGCCGGTCGGCTGAAGCCGAGCTCGCCCTTCGGGCTCATCTACGCCATCGTTTCGACGATCGTTCGTCGCGATGCCGCTCTGGTCGCCGACATAGCTCGGGAGGTCGGCCTGTTGGAGCAACGAGTGATGTTGGCCAGTGATGAGGAGCCGCAGACGTTTCTCAACGAGCTCTTCACTGCGCGGCACGAACTGTTGACGATCAAGACCATGACCTCCCAGGGCGGTCAAATCTACGAGCGTGCCATCAAGTCCGCCAAGTTCGTCGGCCACGACGGGCTGAAAAAGATGAAGGACCTGGTCGACCAGTACGAGCGGGTGGTGAGCATCAGTCAGAGTCAGTTGGAGTTTCTGATGGGCGTCACCGAGTTTTACCGCGCCCGTACGGACACCAAGATGACGATCGCGGCTGAACGTTTGGCGGTGATCGCGGCCATCACGTTGCCGATCACGTCGCTGTCATCCGTGATCGGCATGAATGTCATCGTCAACGAGGAAACGCACTGGGAATGGCTGAGCGTCCTGCTCCTGATCATGTTGATCATGTCCCTGACCTTGTTGCGCTGGGCGAAACGGCAGGGTTGGTGGTGATAAGGGCGCGCGCTGATCTCTCTCGGGAAGCTGAGAGAAGCCGGGTCGATCACCCGCTGGTTTGTTGCTGGGATCAGGAGCGCTTCTCGATTGGTCTCAGACTGGCTTTGGGAAGACCTGCTCCAAGAGTCAGTGGAACTGCGGCACGATCAGATAGATGCAGAACAGCACCAAGAAGGCCGCCAGAGCGAGCAATGCGTAGCCGGTTGAGAGCATCACTGTCCCGGAGCCACCCTGATTCGTCCTGACTTTGGCGGCGGAAAGGAGCCGTATGCTGCTCGCCAGCAAGATCATGAAAAGCACGCTGGCGCTGATGGAGACGACGATAACAATGCCAAGGGCGCCCCAGTCGATCTTCATCAGGCCGCGCTCTTCGCTTTGGCCTTCTTGGTCTTCTGTTTCGGCTTGGGGGTCGTGGTTACCTGCGGGTCCTGCATGTAAGTGGTTTGCGACGCGGCGGCCAACACCAAGACCTCGCGGCTCTCGGTGACGTTGTGGTGGCTGACCCGGTGCTGTCGGGAAAGCGCCCAGATCGCTATACATGCCGCTGCCAATAGGAGGAGAAGAGCGACGACTCCGGCGGTTCCGAAGTTGGCCACCAAGGCGGCCAACCCTCCGACCAGACCGGCCCCCGGCAGAGTGAGAAGCCAGGCGAACACCATCTTGCGGGCAACACTCCAGCGCACCTCGGCGCCACGGCGTCCCACGCCGGATCCCAGGATGCTGCCCGTAGCCACGTGGGTGGTGGAGAGGCCGAAGCCCAGATGCGCCGACGCCAGTATGGTGGCAGTACTCGCCGCACCGGAGGCCGCGCCCTGCTGGGTTTCGATCTCGACCACGCCCTTGCCGAGCGTCCGCATGATGCGCCAGCCGCCCGAATAGGTTCCCAGGCCGATAGCCAGGCCGGCGGCGAGGATTACCCAGGGCTGCGGGCCACTCCCGGAGGCCTGCAGGTTGGCCGTTATCAGGACGAGCGTGATCACGCCCATCGTCTTCTGACCGTCGGAGGTGCCGTGGGCAAGCGCGACAAGGGATGCCGTGAACGCCTGGCCGTACTTGAAGCCGGTCTTGCTGTCCGCACTTGGAGTCCTTCGAGTGATCCGATACGCCAGCACGGTGGCGAGCGCTGCCGCGACGCCGGCCACCACGGGCGCAACGATCGCCGGAAGTAGGACCTTGGAGACGATGACCCAGCCGTTCACGGACGCGAAGCCGGCGCCGACCACCACCGCACCGATCAGGCCGCCGAAAAGGGCGTGAGAGGAGCTCGACGGCAGCCCGAGCAACCAGGTCAGCAGGTTCCAGATGATCGCGCCGACCAGGCCGGCCAGGATGATCGATGCTGTGATGAGTTCGTCGTCGAACAAGCCGCCGGAGATGGTCTTGGCAACTTCGGTCGAAAGGCACGCACCAACGAGATTGAGGACGGCCGCGATAATAACGGCAGTACGGGGCTTGAGTGCACCCGTGGCGATCGGACCCGCCATCGCGTTGGCGCTGTCGTGGAAGCCGTTCGTAAAGTCGAAAATCAAAGCCACCAGGATGACGGCGATCACCACGAACAGCTCTGTCAACTTCTGATCCCATCTGGACCGCGTTTAGGTGTTGGTGAACACCGGGGCACTACAGACGGTAGAACGATAAGCGTTGAGTGAACAATAGGAGATCAGATCACGAAGCCAATCTCGCGTACCAGTATCGCGGTGTATCGTCAAGGCCCACTAGTTCCGGCTCTGTGGCGGGCTGGCTAGAGTCCGATCATGTCGAATGGGTTGCTCATCGTCCATGTGGACGTTTCGGTGCTGTCAGATCGCGTAGATGACTTCCTGGCCGCAACGGAGATCAACGCAAGCGCTACTCGGCTGGAGCCGGGAGTCGTGCGCTTCGATGTTTTGCGTGATCGCGACGACACGGGCCATGTGGTGCTGGTCGAGGTCTACCGGGACGATGAAGCGGCTGCCGCCCACAAGACGACCGGACACTATGCGGACTGGCGCGGTGCAGTTGCGCCGATGATGGCGCGCCCCCGCCGCTCGACGCGCTTCGTGAACATCTCACCCGACGACGCTGACTGGTAGAGCGCTGTCCGAGCGATTCGAGATCGCTGCGCCCGCCGAGATTCGTTTCGGTCCGGGCAGAGTGGCCGAGGTGCCGGGGGCGCTGGCTGGCTTGGGAGTGCACCGGGCATTTGTCATCACTGGTGCCACCCCTGAGCGGGCCGACCGCGTACGGGCAGGACTCCTAGACGCCGGTATCGCGAGCGAAGTGTTTCCCGTCGCGGGCGAACCCTCGGTTGACGTGGTGCGCGCCGGCGTGGCGGCTCTGACCCGGGCCCGCTGTGACGGAGTACTGGGCTACGGCGGTGGCAGCGCTCTGGATGCAGCCAAAGCGGTAGCCGCACTCGCCGCGTCGGGAACCGACCCGCTGGACCACTTGGAGGTGGTTGGCGCCGGTCAACCGCTCACCCAGCCCGCCTTGCCATGTGTGGCTGTGCCGACAACCGCGGGCACCGGCTCGGAGGTGACCAGGAATGCCGTCCTGTCCGCAGATCTGACCAAAGCCAGTCTGCGCAGCGCGGCGCTTCTGCCCCGGATCGCGATTGTGGATCCGGATCTGCTCGTGGGCCTGCCGCAGTCTGCGATCGCCTCCGGCGGTATGGACGCGCTCTCGCAGGTTCTAGAACCGTTTCTCTCCGCACGAGCCAACCCGTTCACCGACGCACTGGCCCGAGACGGCATGAAACGGTCGGCCCGGTCACTGCGTCGTGCCTGGAATGAGGGAATGGATTCCGACGAGGCGGTCCGCGACGATCTGGCCCTCGTCAGCCTCTTCGGCGGACTGTGCCTCGCGAACTCCGGTCTGGGTGCTGTGCACGGTTTCGCCGCCGCTCTCGGCGCCCGACTGCAGGCACCGCACGGTGCCGTCTGCGGAGCCCTGCTTGCTGCCACCTTCGAAACAAACTGGAAGGCCCTGCGCAATCGGCATCCGCAGCATCCGGCGCTGACTCGGATGGACGAGGTCGCGAGGCTGTTGACCGGCGATCCGATGGCGAGCCCAGAAGGGGCCGTCGCGTGGCTCATGGACCTCACAAACGCGCTGGGCGTGCCCGGACTGGCGCGTTACGGCATGACGGACTCGCAGATCCCCGTTCTGGTTGAGGCCGCCAAGAAAGCGAGCAGCATGCGTGCCAACCCGATTGTTCTGACCGATGGCGAGCTTGCCGGAATCCTTGCCCGCTCCCTGTGAGAGGAGGGATGCCTGCATGGTTCCAAGTGAGATGGGGCGCGCCTAATTCATGACCAGAAGATGATCATGGAACCAACTCATCCGTCGGGCCGCCATCCGTCGCGGGCGGGTCCGCCATCAGTGTTGTGCGCGGTCTTGTCAGGTCCCATCGGACCTGTCTGCTGACTTTCTTCCGGTACTAGGCCAAGAAGCAGCTCGTACACGCTTCGTAGCTGGTCCGGCGACGCGGGTGGCTGGACCAAGCTGGCACCAATGCCGACAAGGTAGGGAAACAGGGCGGCGGTGTGTACCGCCGCCGGATCGTCGAGAATTCTGGACCAAATGCGCTGCAGCGACTCAAGCCGCCGTGAATCAACCCGCTCCTGGACGGCACGCACTTCGGGGTCTGAGAATGCCCAGGCGCGCATCGCCACCTCCAGCTGGGGCCGGTAGATGCCTTCTGTGCTGATGATGGCAGCCGTGAGGCCGGTGAGTGCTGCCCTTGGACCTTCGACTGCTGTCTGGCCGATGGCATGATCGAGCGCCTCTACAACGAGGGCCTCGTACGCGGCAAGGACGGCCTGCTTGAAGTCGGCTGATCCCGCGAAGTGATGGTGGAACGAGCCCTTGCTGACGCCCAGGCGCTGGCAGAGCCGATCGACGCGGAGGCCGTTCGGGCCATCGTCAGCAACGGCTGCCAGGCCGACCTGAATCCAATCAGACTTCCTCAGCATTCTTGGAACGTACCATACGGTATGGTATGGACTCGTGAAGGATGTGACCGTGATCGGCGGTGGTTTGGGCGGGCTCGCGGCAGCCATCACGGCCGCCGAGGGCGGTGCTTCGGTCACGCTGCACGAATCCCACCGAACGCTCGGCGGTCGGTGGCGCTCAACCCCCGTGCGAAGGAAAGCTGACGCCAGTCCGTCAGAGGCCTCTCGCCAGTATCGAGCGCACGAGGGGCCGCACGTCATTTATCGCGACGGGCCGACCTGGGCGTGGCTGAAGCTACGCGGCCTGCTGGGTGTTACATGCCGAGTGCCGGTGAGCGCGGTGACGCGCTTTCGGTTCTGGCATGAAGGACGGGTGCGGCGGATGCCTCCCAGTGAGTTCCTCAGGGCGCTGCGTGCATCCGGTAGAGCGGGCGTACCGGTTGACCAATCGTTCCGCGATTGGGCGTCAAAGCTCATCGGCGAGGAGGCGGCTGACATTGGCGCCTCGGCGTCGGGAGTCGGAGTCTTCCACCACGATCCTGGCTCGCTGTCGGCAGCATTCGTCGCAGAGCGGCTGTCCCGGGTGTATTCGCTGCCGCCCCCGGCGTCGTACCGCAAAGGCAGCTGGGGTGCCATGTTCGACGAGATCGCGGCGTACGCCCGCAGGCTGGGTGTGATCATCGAGCTTGGTTCCCGAGTGACTTCCATCGGCGCCGGGATCACCATCGTTGCCACGGAGTTGGAGTCGGCCCGGATGCTGCTTGGCGATGACTCCTTGGACTGGCCGTCTGGGCGGACCGCACTTCTTGATCTTGGAGTGCGACGTGATCGGCATGATCTTTTCGTGGTAAGTGATCTTGACACTTGTGGTTGGACGGAAAACTTCACCATGCCCGATGCGACGATCGCGCCGGCCGGTGAGCATCTTGTGCAAATGCAGATGCCGATCGATGCACAAGACTCCAAGGCTGATGGGATTGCGCGCCTGGAGCTCATCGCCGACCAGGCACTGCCAGGTTGGCGGGAGCGTACGACGCATCGCCTCGAGTCGTTGGCCAACGCGCGCACCGGGGCAGTGGACTTCCCTGGCACGTCATGGCGAGACCGGCCGGCGATCGACCGCGGCGCCGGCGTCTACCTGGTAGGTGACCGTGTCGCCGCGCCGGGGCTGCTGAGCGAGGTCAGCCTGAACAGCGGCGTACGGGCCGCCCAACTGGCGCTGGCCTGATTAGGGTCGCTGTTGGTTGGTCCGACCACCCCGGGCCGCTACACTCTCACGGTGTTGCTCGGCGGCTGAACAAGCCGTACGAGGCATACGCACCCGTGGCTCAACGGATAGAGCATCTGACTACGGATCAGAAGGTTGGGGGTTCGAATCCCTCCGGGTGCGC
>DATFQP010000166.1:0-8426 GCA_035264145.1 Propionibacteriaceae bacterium | reverse complement strand
GTGGTGGCCAACGACGGAGGTGGCAGCATCTTCGCCACGCTCGAGCAAGGCGAACCCGCCTTGGCGTCGGCGTTCGAGCGGGTCTTCGCCACCCCGCAGCAGGTTGACCTGGCAGGGTTGAGCGCGGCCCTCGGCGCGGGTTACGCGCTGGTCGGCGGCCCGGCGGAGCTCGGCGAACTGATCTCCGCCGCGCCCCATGGCATCGAAGTGGTCGAGGCTCGGATCGACCGCGACCGCCGCCGTGCTCTCGACCGGGCCATCCAAGGCCTGGCTGGAGCGATGTAGATCACAGGCGGGCGCGGTGGAGGGCGACGATACCTCCGGACACGTTGCGCCAGGCCACGTGTCGCCAGCCGGCCGCGGTTATCAACTCGGCCAGCCTCGGCTGATCGGGCCACGCCTGAATGGACTCCGCCAGATAGCGATAGGCGGCGGGGTTGGAGGAGACCAGAGCGGCAATCTTGGGCAGCGCGGCCGCGAGATAGCTCCCGTAGAGCCGCTGGAAGGGCCGCCAGGTCGGGGTCGAGAACTCACAAATCACGAGCCGTCCGTCCGGTTTGGTGACCCGGGCCATCTCTGCCAGCGCGGCACTCGTGTCCTCGACGTTGCGGAGCCCGAACGTGATGGTGACCGCGTCGAAGGAGGAATCGCGGAAGGGCAGCCGAAGTGCGTCACCCGCCACGAACGTGAGCTGCGGCTGCCGTTGCCTACCGACGGTAAGCATCCCCAGCGACAGGTCGGTGGCCACCACGAATGCGCCCGCTTCGACGAACGGCACCGTGGACGTACCAGTCCCCGCAGCCACATCCAAGATCATCTCGCCGGACTGCGGGTCGACCGCCTCCAGAACCAGCCGACGCCACGCCCGATCCTGACCGAGCGACAGGATGTCGTTGGCGACGTCGTAGCGCGCGGCCACCCGATCGAACATGGCCGCCACGTCCCGCTGCCGTTTGTCCAACGTCGCCCGCGCGGTGCCAGGGTCTCTCGGCCGGTCCACGGCCCTACCCTCCCACGAGACCGTCACAGCAGTCCTACGGCAGAATCCCGCACCCCTCGACCTTGAGCCCGGCTGGCCTACGTTGAGCCCGCACCTCGGGGCTCGACGCGTACCGGTGAGGCTCGACGTCGGAGAGGATAGGTCCCCGCGCCCTTCCTCGTCGGCAGAGCAGCCAAGCCGCCTCACCTTCTCTGACAGCGGGACTCTGAGCTGCCATTGGTTCTGGGCGGGCCGCTTGATTGGTCTGTCTGAATTAAGCAGAGCGGTCGGGCCGGCTTGGCGTAGCGGGCAGAATGCCCACGTGGCCAAACGCACGACCATCCTGAAGGTCTCAGGACTTCGCCGGGCTTTCGGCCCCAACACCATCTTCGATCGGTTCAACCTCGAGGTGCGTACAGGCGAGGCGATTGCGCTGACAGGCCGCAATGGTGCAGGCAAGTCGACGTTACTTCGCTGCTTGGTTGGAGCAGATCGCCCGGACGACGGCTCGGTCGAGGTCTGCGGCAACCCGATGCGGGAAACCTCGCCAGAGATACGCCGGGACGTGGCCACGGTCATCGACGATCTTGACTTCTTCCCCGACCTCAGCGTGGTGGAGCACCTCGACCTGCTGGCTCGCGCGCATGGCATCAGCGAGCCCGACGCAATGGTCGATGAAGTGCTCGACGAGGTCCAGCTTGTGCCCCAGTCCGGCCAGCTGCCCGGCACGCTGTCTTCGGGCCAGCGGCGCCGGCTGGCCCTGGCCACGGCATTCGTCCGGCCCCGCAGGCTGTTGATCTTGGACGAACCGGAGCAGCGCCTGGACACCGAAGGGGTCAGCTGGCTCGCGGGCCGGCTCAAGTCCGAGCGTCAGTCGGGTTTGGCGATCGTCTTCGCGAGTCACGAGCCTGCCTTGGTGGAGTCGGTGGCTACCCGCGTGGTCGAGCTGGGAGCACCACGCGGGTGACCAGCGCCGAAGCTCGCGAGGAATATCCCGTCCAGGAGCCCCGTAGCTACGGGACGCTGGTGCCGGCGACGCCGCGCGAACTGAAGCGCATGATCCGCGACTGGCGGCGGGGTCGAGCCACCAAGAATCTCGGGGAGGCGTTTCAGGACGCGTACGTGGTGGTCATCGGCGCGCTGATGATCGGCGCGATGATCATCAACGTGATCTTGAACGCGCAGCGCGTGGTTGCCTCCTGTGTGAGCGCCTCCTGCCTCTCTGCCCGTACGGTCCTGCCCTGGGCGGCCTTCGCCGGTGCGGTAGCCGTGGCGCTCTCGGTAAGCCGGCTCTTCGGCCCGGTGCTGGCCTCGGCGGCGGAGGGGTTCTGGTTGCTCGACGCCCCCATCTCCCGTGCGAAACTGCTCGGCCTGCGGCTGGTCGCCGCTGTGGTGGTCGCGTTCATCGGCGGTGGTGCGCTGGGCGCTTTGGTGTCCGCTCTGACCGGCTCCGGGCAGACCGAGGTCATTATCTGGTCACTGGCAACCGCGCTGTCCGCAGCAGCTGCGGTGGCCTTTGCGGCGGCGCAGCAAGGCATCGAGCGGCATCTGCTCACCCGGATCTTCACCTATCTGTTCGGTGTGCTGGCCATTGCCGCGCTGATGCTGGTCGTCGGCGTCGCGGCGAATTGGGTCCAGCTGGGCTTTGCCGGTGGGCTGGGGTCACAGCTCGGATTGATCATGATTGGGTTCTCCGGGGCGGTGCTGGTGGCCAGCTTCGCGCTGGCTCGGATCCGGCTGGGACGGATCCACCGCACCCGCCTGCTGGGCGGTGGTGCGCTGGTCAGCGGTATCTCGGGGGCGTTCTTCGCCCTTGATGTCGGGCTTGCCCGGGACATCGTGGTCGCCCGGCGAGCGATGGAAATCGGCCATGTGAAACCAGTGCGCGGCCGCGGGATCGGGCTGGAGGCGATCATCTGGCGGGAATGGCAGCGCCTCCGCCGATTCCCCCAGCCGCTGCTCGTGGTTGGCGCGACAACGGTCGTTCCGTACGCCGCCGATGCACTTGGCATGGGCAGGCTGGCCTCGGTTTTCGCCGCCCTGGCGTTGTTCGGCGCCACCATTCCTTTGCTCGGAGGTCTCCGAGTCCTGACCAGGACCGGGGGGCTCGCTCGGTGCCTGCCCTTCTCGCTCGCCCGGATCAAGCTGGCGTCCATCACCGTGCCGGCGATCGTGGTCGCGATCTGGTCGGTCTCGGTCGCGCCCGCTTTTGCCGGCTTCGGCGAGCTCGGCTCGCGGCGCAACCTGTCCGACGCTGTGCTGATGGCACTCGCCACGGGATCGGCAGGGCTGCTGGCCGCGATCCGCTGGACCCAGGCGAAAGGTGTCGACTTCGGGGCGCCGATGATCGCCACCCAGGCGGGTGCCTTTCCTCCGGGGCTGATGACCAACCTCTTCCGGGGGTTCGACGTCGCCCTTGTGATTACCGCACCGATGCTGCTCGGGGTGTCGCCGTGGTGGTCGCTGGTGCTCGCGGCAATCGTGGCGGCGATCTTGCTGAACTCCATGGACGCCGAGGCACTGCGGGCCCACCAAGCCGAACAGCAGAAGCTGTTCGAGCAGCAGCGCAAGCAGCGCGACTCGGCCAAGGCCACGTCGCAACAGCGAAAGCGGTGAGCCGAAGCCGCTGCCGCGGCCGATTGCTAGGGCCAAAGGCCCGGCTACGCTGTGCGGCGTGACCTGGGATCTCAGCCCGCCTCGGCTGTACGCGCGGACTACTCAGATCGACGATCCCGGCTCGCTGTTGGCGCTCGCGCCCCGAACCGATTCCTATGCCTGGATCCGCCAGGGCGAGGGCATGGTCGGTTGGCGGGAGGTCGTTCGGTACAAAGCGAGCAGCGTTGCCGACGCAGCCGGATGGTGGGCCGAGCTCGCCGGCAACGTCGTGTCGCTGTCCGAGCTTGACGACGCCCCGGCCGGCGTCGGATTCCTGGCCTTTGGCAGCTTTACTTTTGACCCGCACAACTCCGCTGCAACCTCTACCCTGATCGTTCCGGAGGTCGTGGTCGGACGTCGGCACGGCCGATCATGGCTGACCCGCATCGGCACGGATCCGAACGCTGATCTGGCTTTGCCACCGGCCGAGCAACCGACTGCCCCGCGTAACGTCACCTTTGCTGACGGCGCGTTGACGGGGCCGGAATGGGAGGCAGCGGTCGCCGAAGCGGTTGGCCGGATCAATCTCGGCAGGCTGGACAAGGTCGTGCTGGCTCGCGATCTGCTGGCTTTCGCCGACAACGAGATCGATCCGCGATGGCTGGCTACGGCGCTGGCCGCGCGGTACACGAGGTGCTGGACGTATGCCATCGACGGCTTCATCGGCGCCACCCCGGAGATGCTGATCCGCCGCGAAGCAGGTCTGGCGACCTCCCGGGTACTAGCCGGCACCATCCGGCGCACCGGGGACCGGATCGGCGACTTGGCGCTCGCCGCCTCCTTGGCACAGTCCAGCAAGGATCTCGAGGAACACGAATACGCCGTCTCGTCGGTTGCTCGAGCGTTGTCGCCCTACTGTTCCGGAATGAACGTGCCGGATGCGCCGTACGTTCTCGAGCTGCCGAACGTCCTGCACCTCGCCACGGACGTCACGGCCGTCGCTGACCGCGGGGCCAGCTCGCTCGCCCTTGCGGCCGCTCTCCATCCCAGTGCAGCCGTCTGCGGCACGCCGACCGAGGTGGCTCAGGCCACCATCGCCGAACTCGAGCATCTCGACCGGGAACGCTACGCCGGACCGGTGGGCTGGATCGACGCCTCCGGTGACGGTGAATGGGGGATTGCGCTGCGCTGTGGCCAGATTTCGGAGACCGATCCGCAACAGATTCGGCTGTTTGCCGGCTGCGGCATCGTCGCGGGCTCCGATCCGGAGGCAGAGCTCGCCGAGTCGAACGCCAAGCTCCTCCCCATGCGAGACGCGTTGGCCTCATGATCGGTACGCGCGAGACCCAGCGTCGATGACCGCTGCCACATGAGGCTGGCGGCCGTCGTCCTGGCGGGCGGGGAGTCGCGACGCTTCGGCGGCGACAAGCTCGCGGCCAATCTTGACGGCCTCAGCCTGCTGGAACGGGCGGTCACTGAGCTGCCCTCCGAAGCTCAGCTGATCATCGTCGGACCGCAACGAGAGATCGGACGTCCGGCGGCTTTCGCTCGGGAGGAGCCGCCAGGTGGCGGCCCAGCGGCCGCCATGATCGCTGGTCTGCGGCTGGCCCTGTCCACTGACACCGAAGCCATAGTGGTGCTGCCGGGTGACGCGCCGGCCGGCGGACGGGCGGCGATGACCTTGCTCTCGGTCCTGCGATCAAGCGGCGCCTCGGCTGTGCTGGCTGTTGACGGCTCCGGGCGTGCGCAGCCGCTTCAGCTGGCCCTGCGGCCGGCGGCCGCGAAAGCACTCATCAGCGCGGCCGGGGACCTGGCCGGGGCGGGGCAGTCAGCTCGACAGCTCCTCGACCGGTTGAGTCCGCCGCCGCGGCGCGTTCCGGTGGCCCCGGGTCACTTCGACATCGACACCCCCGAGCAGCTGCTGGCCTGGCAACTTCGCGGCAGCAGCGCCGTACGGGCCGTGCTCGACGTACTTGGTGGGCGCTCGGTCATGTCGTCCTACGGCAGCCCCCGCACGCCCCTCGACCGCCCATGCGTCATTGCGATAGACGGACCGAGCGGTGCGGGAAAGTCAACCCTGGCGGCGGCAATGACACTGTCCATGACCGCAACGGTGATCGAGAGCGACGATTTCTACTCGCCCCATCTTCCCGGCCTCGATGAGCCCGCCCTGGAGGGGATGTCCGACGCCGATGCGGCGGCCTGCATCATCGACTGGCGCCGACTCCGCGACGAGGTGCTGCTGCCGCTGAGCCAGCGCCGCGCCGCGCGTTATGCGCCATTCGATTGGGATGCCTACGACGGTTCGCTCGGGCCGCCGAAAACGGTAGCCGCGGCGGAGGTGGTCATCGTGGATGGCGTCTACAGCGCCCGTCCCGAACTCGCCGACCTGGTAGACGTTCGGGTCCTGCTCGAAGTACCGGCCGAAGTCCGGTCCCGGCGGCTGGGGACCCGGCATGACGCCCCGAACCTGGCCCATTTCTGGGACCGCGCGGAACAGTACTACTTCACCGAGATCTGCCCGCCCCAGCGCTTCGACCTCCGGCTGTCGGCCGCACAATTAGGCAACGACCAGAACGCGTAATTGAGGCGCAGTTTCCTTGTCTGGTGACGATCCGGGGCTCAGTACGTTCCGGCCCGATGATCGTCGTAGACTCTCTGCCAGGACTTAGTGAAGGAATTCACGAACCCTCGTAAGCGGCGCAAACTCGGCAGTCTAAGCGAGCAGGAGAGGCGATGCCAGGCACCCCCAGCGGGCCATCTCGGCGCGTTGCCAGGTCGGTTGTCTCCGCCTCGGTCGAGGCTGACGTCCTCGTGGTTGGCGCGGGCCCTGCCGGTTCGGCCACTGCCACCCATCTCGCTCAGCGGGGCCTGCATGTAGCGCTGCTGGACAAGGCACATTTCCCAAGGGAAAAGGTGTGCGGCGACGGCCTGACCCCCCGCGCAACGCGACAATTGATGCGGCTCGGGATCGACACGTCCGAACAGGCGGGGTGGTTGCACAACAAAGGGCTGCGAATCTACGGCGGTGACCGGCCCTTCGAGCTGAACTGGCCAGAGCTGGCGGACTTTCCGGCATACGGGCTGGTCCGGCCGCGCACCGACTTCGACGACCTGTTGGTCCGTCACGCCGTCGCCGCCGGCGCCAAGCTGTACGAGCGGGCAAACGTGATCGATCCCGTGATCGACGACCGAACGAATCGCATCGTCGGTGTTGTCACCAAGGACGGCCGCCGATTCACAGCGCCGGTGACCGTAGCAGCCGACGGCAATTCGAGCAGGCTGAGCCTGGCCATGGGACTGCACCGACGCGAGGACCGTCCCATGGGGGTGGCGGTGCGGACCTACTATCGCAGCCCCAGGCATCGCGACGACTACCTGGAGTCCTGGCTGGAACTGTGGGACGGCAAGCCCAAGGAAAGCGCGCTGCTGCCCGGTTACGGCTGGATCTTCGGGATGGGTGACGGCACCTGCAACGTCGGTCTGGGGATCCTCAACACCTCTGCGGCTTTCGGCCACTGCGACTACCGGGAGCTGCTACAGCGTTGGCTGGACAACACGCCGGAGGAGTGGGGCTTCCGGGAGGCAAACCGCACGGCGGCCGTTCGTGGCGCGGCCTTGCCCATGGGCTTCAACCGGCAGCCGCACTACGGACGAGGGTTGGTGCTGGTCGGCGACGCGGGTGGCATGGTGAATCCGTTCAACGGCGAGGGCATCGCCTACGCGATCGAATCCGGCGAGCTTGCCGCCGTCGCCATCGCGGAGGCTCATCGCCGAGGAGTGGGCACGGCCAACGCCGAGCGCTCACTGGAGTCCTATCCCCGCGAGCTCAAGGCTCACCTCGGCGGCTACTACACCTTGGGGCGAGCGTTCGTAAAGCTGATCGGTAAACCGTCGGTGATGAAGGCCTGCACCACGTACGGACTGCCGCACAAGACCTTGATGCGGTTCGTTCTCAAACTGATGGCCAACCTGACCGACAGCCGGGACGGGGACGCCATGGACAAGATCATCAATTCTGTGACCCGGATTGCCCCAGCCGCATGAGAAATGCCGCCCGTCCGGTCGTTGTCCACCAGCCCCGGTCCACCGTGGGGAAGGAGGCTGCCCGATGAATCCGTACCTGGGCATCGTCATGCTCCTCGCCTTGGCGGCTGGCTTTGTGACCCTGACGATCATCACCAGCATGCTGGTCGGGCCCGGACGTTACAACCGCGCCAAGTACGACTCATATGAGTGCGGCATCGAACCGACACCACAGCCTGTCGGCGGCGGCCGATTCCCGGTGAAGTACTACATCACCGCCATGCTGTTCATCGTCTTCGACATCGAGATCGTCTTCCTCTATCCGTGGGCGGTGTCGTTCGACCAGATGGGCACTTTCGCGCTGATCGAAATGATCTTGTTCATTGCCACGGTGTTCGTCGCGTACTTCTACGTGTTGCGGCGAGGTGGACTCGATTGGGACTGATGCAGCAAGGAAGCGAAATATGGGCGTAGAAGAGAAGCTGCCGACCGGTGTGCTGTTGACCACAGTGGAGAACATCTTCGGCTACATGCGCAGCGCCGCCTTCTGGCCGGCGACCTTCGGACTCGCCTGCTGCGCTATCGAGATGATGACCTACGGTGCGCCCCGCTATGACTCCGGGCGCTGGGGGCAGGAGGTCTTCCGCGCGTCGCCACGGCAGGCCGATCTGATGATCGTCGCCGGCCGAGTGAGCCAGAAGATGGCTCCGGTGCTGCGCCAGATCTACGACCAGATGCCCAACCCCAAGTGGGTACTCGCCATGGGCGTCTGCGCCAGCACGGGGGGCATGTTCAACAACTACGCGATCGTTCAGGGCGTTGATCA
>DATFQP010000165.1:0-11033 GCA_035264145.1 Propionibacteriaceae bacterium | reverse complement strand
TAGGGACGCATGCGCGAACTCCACCTCCTCTGGTCTCGAGCGGCTGTGGGACGACCCCACAGCAGGAGGGCGAATGCTGCCCGGCGAACCGGGCGGTGGCCGTACGCCAGAAGGCGTCGGACCGAGGGTCAACGATACTCGCCGCCGCGCGGGTGCGGAAATCGGCCGGCGAAGCCGTCTGCCGTCGCAGTTGAGGAGTCTCGACATCGAGGCTGTGGACCGGATTGATGATGAAGCTCCGGGAATGCACCAAAGGACTACCCGCTTACGCGCGAGCCAAGAGTGACGTCGCCTCAGTTCGCGGCTCAATCGAACGCCATGGACCAGTACGCTGTGCTTGCTGTTGGAGCCCCATCTCATCCATACGAGGAGTCCCCATGGCCCAGTACCAGGCCTACCCGCCAGGTCCGCCACCCGCAGATCCGGGCCGGACACTCGGCATTGTCGGGCTCATTCTCGCCTTCTTCTGCAGCCTGATCGGCCTGATCATCAGCATCATCGCCTACCGGCAGTCACAGCAGGCGGGCTATAAGAACAACATCGCCCTGGCAGGCATCATTGTCGGCGCAGTCTCGCTGGCCTTTGGCCTGATCTTGCAGTTCACGGGCGCGCTGGCTGGCCTCTGGGGCACTGGCTAGCTGTTTATTCAAGCCCAGCGATTGTCAGAGCGAGCTGCCAGAGTGAACGGATGACGACAGAGCACCAGAGCGTCGCCCGAGGCGATGCGCTCAACCGGCGAAAGGCGTGGAAGCCGGCTGAGATCGAGCGTTGCCAGTTCGAGGGACATCAGGGGACTGAGGGGGCGGCCAAGGCTGTAAAAGTCGAAGGTCAGCCCACACGATGAGCGAACTCGCGATCGGCGGTCACGGTGACCAGGTCGATCCCATAGCAGAGGCCCAAGCCCGCCACGCGACGCTGGCGCAGTTCTTCCTCGGCGACCCCCAAGCCTGGAAAGGGCCCGAAGTCGCGTACGAGGGAGGCGCCGCAGCGCTGAAGAACGCCGCCCAAGAAGCCGGCATCACCTTGTACGTGCACGCTCCGTACGTGCTCAATGTCGCCACCACGAATAATCGGATCCGGATCCCGAGCCGGAAGTTCCTGCAGCAATATCTCGACGCCGCAGCCGAAGTCGGCGCCGCAGCGGTCATCGTGCATGGCGGTCACTTGGGCAAAAACGACGACCCGGCGATCGGCTTGGACAATTGGCGTAAGTGCATCGAACGACTGCAGATGCCGGTGCCACTGCTGATCGAGAACACCGCGGGCGGCGACAACGCCATGGCTCGCCGACTCCATCGGATCGCACAGCTGTGGGATGCGATCGGCGGCGCCGAGGGCGGGGAGACCGTCGGTTTCTGCCTCGACACCTGCCATGCCCACGCGGGCGGCGAGGATCTCGTCGGTCTGGTGGATCGCGTCAAGGCCATCACCGGCCGGATCGATCTTGTGCACGCAAACGATTCGCGCGACGCGTTCAACTCCGGCGCCGACCGGCACGCCAACTTGGCCGCCGGCGAGGTTGCCGCCGAGGCTCTGGTCGAGGTGGTGCGTATGGCTGGAACGCCTGTCGTCGTCGAGACACCCGGCGGCCGGCAAGGCCAGGGCAACGACATCGCCTGGCTGAAGGAAACCGTCTGAAGCAGTGGCGCTCAGGTCGTGCTCTTGGCCACCTGGCGAACACCGACCCACAGACCGACGGCGCAGGTGATCAGTGCCGCCACGACCGCCAGCGGCACCGAGCGGTCGGCAAACGTGCCCGAGAACAGTGCTCGCTCGGCGTCGACGATGTAGGTCAGTGGATTGAAGCGGCTAACAACCTGCATCCACTCAGGTCCAGCCTCTAGCGGAAGCATCATTCCGGACAAGATCAACAGTGGGAACAGCAAGGACTGCTGGACCGCCCAGAACATCCACTCGCGCTTCCGCGAGGCGATCGCCAATGCATTGGAGAACGCTCCCATGCCCACTCCGAAGACGCCGAGCAGCAGCGCCCCGGCGAAGGCGTGCACGGGATACAACTGGAAGCCGAAGGGAATCGCCACCAAGGTGATCAGCGTCGCCTGCACCACGAGCGGCGCCAGCTCCTTCAGAGACCGGCCGATCAAGATCGAGGAGCGACGGATGGGGCTGGCCAGCACCCGCTCGTAGCTGCCAAGGCTGATCTCGAACAGCAAGTTCGCCCCTGCCGTCGACGTGCCGAAAAGGCAGATCATCACGATGACGCCTGGCAGGAACCATTGCAATGGTGAGGCGCCACCGATCGCGCTGGGATCGATGGAACCGGCCAGCAATGGGCCGAATAGGGCAAGGAAGACCAGTGGTTGGACAATAGAGAAGATCAACGAGAAAGGATCGCGCAAGATCAACGACATCTCGCGGACGAACACCGATCGGGTGTCGGCAGCGAGACTATTGGACCCAGCACGCGGCGACGTGAGCTCGCTTCGTTCGCGTTCCTCGATCATGCCGCCACCGCCTCGTCTTCGCGAAGGCTCCGTCCCGTCAAGCTGAGAAACACGTCGTCCAGTGTGGGAACGGACACGTCCGCGGCCCGCGCGGTCACCCCAGCGCTGTCCAGTTCATGAAGCAGGCGAGGCAGTGCCTGCTGCCCGTGGTCGAAACGCGCGCTCAGAACGACCCCCAAGGTGCCAGCTGACTCGCTGAGTTCGCTTCCGCCCGCCTCCACGATCGCTCGCGCCTGCGGCACGTCGCTTGGTTCGACGGTGATGGTGATGCGGTCGCCGGCCAGATTGGCCTTGAGGTTCGGCGCTGTGTCGTCCGCGATGATCAATCCATGGTCGATCACCAGCACCCTTTCCGCTTGAGCGTCGGCCTCCTCGAGATAGTGCGTCGTCAGCACGAGGGTCGTGCCCTGCTCGGCGCGCAACTGCAGAATGTGATCCCACAGGTTGGCACGATTTTGCGGATCCATTCCCGTAGACGGCTCATCGAGGAACAGCAGCTTGGGGCGGTGCATCAGCCCCAGAGCCAGATCGAGCCGGCGCCGCTGGCCGCCGGAAAGCGTGCTGACGCGGCGCTTGGCCAGTGGGACCAGGTCCAGGCTCGCGAGCAGCTCGTCGGCTCGGCCGGCCGCATCGGTGGAGTTCATTCCGTAGAAGCGGCCCTGGTTGACCAGCTCGTCACGGACCCGGAAGCTGTGCCCGGCGCCGTTCGCCTGACCGACGTAGCCGATCCTGGAACGTACCAGCGCCGGTTCGCTGGTGACCTGGGCGCCGGCGACAACCGCTGTCCCGGAGGTAGGCGGGAGCAAGGTGGTCAACATCCGCAGAGTCGTCGATTTTCCCGCCCCGTTGGGGCCGAGGAAGGCCACCAGCTCACCGGCAGCTACATCGATGTCAACGCCGCGAACCGCCTCGATCGTCTCCTTCTTCGATACGAAATGCCTTGTCAATCGGCGTGTATGGATCACTGCCCGGTTCCCCTCTCGCGTGGCGCAGGCGGCGAGTCTAGGCGCCACCACTGACAAACGTCCGCGACCCGCGACTAGGGAACCTTCAATTCGATGGGGTAGTCGCGGTCTTCCCCGAAGCTCACCATGCAACGAAAGAGCGTGTCATCGCGGAGCTGAATCTGGGGTGGGAGCGGCACCAGCTGCCAGTCCCTGGGCACCGAGCCGGACGGGAGCACCTTAGCCAGTGTGTTCTCCGAGCACAGCCGCCGGACCTGCTGGTTTGCTTCGAACTGCGACTGCAAGACCACCGGGTCGGGCAGCTGACCGCCGGCGAAGACCTGATAGATGTGCTGCTCATTGCAATCGGCGAGCTCGGCCAGCCACGGTGCGTCGCCCATCGACTCAACGCCGTTCCAGCATTCCGGTTCGGTGACGCAGAAACTGTTCGAGCCGAGCGAGTCTGAGCAGTCGGTGAACCCCGGAGGCGCCGGAACCTGCTGCCGGTTCGTCGTCTCTGGGGTGGGGCTCGGCGTCCGTGTCGGCGGAGGTGTTGACGTCGGCGTGGCACTTGCCGTGACCGATGGGGTGGTAGTCGGCGGCGAGGTTGCTTGATCGGCCCCCGGCTGCAAGGTCAACACGGCGGCCACGAACGCGGCCAAGATCACCACCAACGCCGCCACGAGCAGAGCGGGCGCCACCCGACGCCGATCAGACTCAAGCGGGCTGGGGATGTTCCCGGCCCGGAGTCGCCGCCGGCCCTTGATCACCGGAACAGCGACCCGATCGTTAACGCCCGCCGCAGAGTGATCCCCTTCTCTTGGCAGCTTCAGCGCCGCCAGAGCCGTACTGAACTCCGCGGCAGTCGGACGTTCGGCCGGATTGTCGGAAAGGGCCTTCAGCAGTAGATCCATGAACTCGCGATCGACTGCAGGCAGTCGCTCGATCGGCTCGTCCTGCAGCTCGATCAACTCGAGCAGGGTCGGCTGGCGACCCTCCGGGTAGCGAGGCGCTTTGCCGCACAGGAGGGCGTACAACGTGGCGGCCAGGGAGTAGACATCGCTGGCTTCGGTCGGCGCCTCACCGTAGATCACCTCTCTAGGTGCGTACGCCGGCGTGAGGGCTTCCAGAGTGGCCGCGATTTCACTGCCGGGTTCGGGCACAGCGGCCAGACCGAAGTCGGCCAGACCCGGGTGGTCGTAGGCGTTGATCAAGATGTTCGCCGGCTTCACGTCGCGATGTAGGACCCCGCGGGCGTGCGCGGTGGCGAGCGCATCGGCGATCCGCACACCCACGTCGCGGATACGTTCCTGGGACTTTCGATTCTCCGGTTTCAACCACTTCGAGAGCGAGCCGCCGGGGCACAGCTCCATCACGAGATAGGGCTGGTTGTCCTCCAGAATCCCGGCGTCGTGCACCGTGACGATGCCCGGATGACCCGACAGGCGTCCCGCTGCACCGGCCTCACGTAAGAACCGCCGCCGCTCGGTCTCCGAGGTGAGCTTGCGCTGGTCGACCTTGACTGCTACCAACCGATTCAGCGACTCCTGACGAGCCTGCCAAACCATCGAGAACCCGCCCTGAGCCAAGGGTCGCCACTCGGCGAGCCCCGGAATCTGGGGGGGAGCGCTGATCATTGGCTCAAAGATAGACGCGAGGAATGTGGCTATACACGCGTTTGCACCCGTGCCGTACCCAATTGCGACCCTTACCTTCCGCCGGGTGGGATCGATAGCCTGCGGCTGTGAGCCGGAGTGTGTATGTCGCGTCGCCCGAGGGTCTGACCGGCAAGTCCGCAGTCGCGCTGGGCCTGCTCGACGCGCTGATACGTGAAGTGGGCTCCGTCGGGGTGTTCCGGCCTTTGACGGCCGCCGGCGGTCGTGAATCGGGGACCGCCGCCGGCGATGGTGAATCGGGCCGTGACGTGATCGTCGAACTGCTGGTCTCGCAGCCGGGCATCCGTCAGACCTATGAAGAAGCCCTCGGCGTCACTTACGAGGCGACCCGGGAGAACGCCGACGAGGCCTTGCATGAGATCGTCGAGCGCTTCGGCCAGCTGGTCGACCGCTTCGAAGTGATCTTGGTCCTCGGCTCGGACTACACAGACGTGGCCACCGGCACCGAACTGTCCTTCAACGCCAAGATCGCGGCCAATCTGGGATCACCCGTGGTCTTGGTGGTGCACGGGCGGGATCGCGCGCCCGACCAGGTCCGGGCGGCAGCGGCGAGCGCGATTGCCGAGCTTCAGGCTAACCACGCGCAGACCGTGGCAGTGATCGCCAATCGGGTCAAGGACGATGCCCAGGAGGATGTCCGACGAGCGCTCGCTTCCCTGCCCGATGTCATGGTGGCCGCAGTCCCCGAGAGTCCGATCCTGTCCGCACCGACGTTCCGCGCCCTAGCTGAGGCGGCTGACGCCAGGCTGGTCCTGGGCGCCGATTCGTGGATGGACCGGGAGGCACTGGAGATCATCGTGGCCGCCATGAGCCTGCCGAACGTCCTCGAACGCCTGCGTCCCGATGTGGCCGTGATCGCGCCGAGTGACCGCACAGATCTGCTGCCCGGGCTCATGCTTGCTCATCAATCGGGGACGTTTCCTGCGCTGGCCGGCATCATCCTGACCGGCGGCTACGACATTCCGGACACCATCAGGCGACTGTCGGAAGGTGTCGACCAGGATTTGCCGATTGCCCTGACCGACCTCGGCACCTTCAGGACCGCCGAGCGGCTGATGACCGTACGCGGGCCCATGACGAAGTCGTCGACCGTCAAGTTGGAGACCGCGCGACGAGTTTTTGCCGAATCGGTCGACCAGGCCGCGCTGTTGTCGGCGATCGCCGTCCCCTCATCGAACGTGCGGACTCCGCTCATGTTCGAGCATCAGTTGATGGAGCGGGCTCGGGCGAACCGCAAACGCATCGTGCTGCCCGAGAGCACCGACGATCGCATCCTGGAGGCGGCCGCGATCTTGCTCCGCCGTGGCGTGGCCGACTTGATCTTGCTTGGCGATGAAAAGCGGGTTCGCGCCCGTGCATCCGCGCTGGGCCTGGATCTCGACGCGGCCCAGATCATCTCGACGAACGATGCGGAACTGTCGGAGCGATTCGCGGCGACCTATGCCGAGGCGCGGGCGCACAAAGGCATGACCATCGAACGAGCCCGGGAGATCATCCCCGACGTTTCTTACTTCGGCACGATGATGGTGCATCTCGGGCTGGCGGACGGGATGGTGTCGGGCGCGATCAATACCACCGCCCACACCATTCGGCCGGCGTTGGAGTTCGTCAAGACCAAGCCAGGGGTGAGCACAGTCTCCAGCGTCTTCTTGATGTGCCTTGCCGATCGGGTGCTGGTCTACGGCGACTGCGCTGTGATTCCGGAGCCGACAACCGAGCAGCTGGCCGACATCGCGATCTCCTCAGCGGAGACGGCACGGCAGTTCGGCATCGAGCCGCGGGTGGCGATGTTGTCGTACTCGACGGGCTCGTCGGGCACCGGTGCCGACGTGGAACGGGTCCGCGCGGCGACCGCCCTGGCAGCGGAGCGGGCGCCCGAGCTGCTGCTTGAGGGGCCGATCCAATACGACGCTGCGGTGGACCCCGACGTGGCCAAGACGAAGTTGCCGGATTCGCAGGTGGCGGGACGAGCAACCGTGTTCATCTTCCCGGACCTCAACACCGGCAACAACACGTACAAGGCGGTGCAACGCAGTGCACACGCCGTCGCGATCGGCCCGGTGCTGCAGGGGCTGCGCAAACCGGTCAACGATCTGTCCCGAGGCGCACTGGTGGAGGACATCGTGAACACCGTGGCCATCACCGCAGTCCAGGCTCAGGCGATGTCATGAGCGACACGCCGGTCCTCGTGGTCAACGCCGGGTCGTCCTCGCTGAAGTACCAACTCGTGGTGCCCGAGACCGGCGAGGTCCAAGCCAAGGGCCTGGTGGAACGGATCGGCGAGGCCGGCAGCCCGGTGGCTGATCATCATCAGGCGATGCAGGCCATGGCGGCTGAGCTGCGATCGGCCGGAATTGATCTTGTCACAGCCGGACTTCGGGCGGTCGGTCATCGGGTCGTGCACGGCGGACCAGACTTCTCCGATCCCGTGATTTTGGACGATGCAGCGGTGGACGAGATCCGTGACCTTATTCCGCTCGCGCCGCTGCACAATCCAGGTGCCGTGGAGGGCATCGAGGCGGCACGGGCTCAGTTCGACATCCCTCACGTCGCGGTCTTCGACACCGCCTTCTTCGCCACTCTGCCGGCGGCCGCGGCAACCTACGCGATCCCACGCGACTTGGCGATCAACCACCGGATCCGCCGCTATGGCTTCCACGGGACCTCACACCGCTTCGTATCCCAGGCGGCGGCCGATCTGGTTGGGCGCGACCTCAGCGAGATCAACCAGATCGTCCTGCACCTCGGCAATGGCTGCTCGGCCTCGGCGGTACGGGGCGGGATGGCGGTAGAGGCCTCCATGGGTTTGACACCGCTCCAGGGACTGGTCATGGGAACGCGGTCCGGCGACGTGGATCCCGGCCTGCACACATTTCTGCACAACGAGCTCGGGATGTCAGTGGGCGACATCGACGCGATGTTGAACAAACAATCCGGTCTCAAGGGAATGGCCGGCGTCAATGACTTCCGGGAGTTGGAGCAGCGCCGTGCCTCGGGCGACGAAGATGCCCAGCTGGCGTTCGAGGTGTACGTGCACCGGTTGAAGCACTATGTCGGTGCGTATCTGGCGATCCTAGGTCGACTTGATGTGTTGACCTTCACCGCCGGTGTTGGGGAGAACAATCCCGCGCTGCGCGCCGCCGTCACCGACGGCCTGGACGGGCTCGGCATCGTCGTAGATCCTGTGCTGAACAATGCGCTATCCAGGTCCGCTCGGGTCGTCTCCCCGACCGGCTCCCCCACCCAGGTCGCCGTCATTCCCACTAATGAGGAACTCGCCATCGCCCGCGAGGCGGCAACCCTGCTGACCGATCGCACGGACTCCTGATTTCTCGACATTGAACCCGGCAGTGCACTTTGAGCCCAGCCGTCGGGGCTCGACGTGTGGCACAGGGCTCAAAGTAGAGGGAGGGAAGGAAAAAGCGAGAGAAGAGAAAGCCGAGAAGACTGGGGTCCGCTCGACATTGAGCCCCCAGGTGCACTTTGAGCCCTGTCTTGGGGCTCGAGGTGTGGCCCATGGCTCAAAGTCGTTAAAGAGGACTTCTGATCCTCACCTTTGAGCCTTCCAGGTGCACGTTGAGCCCCTGTCCTGACGGCTCGAGCTGTGCGCCCAGGGCTCAACGTCGTGGGGACAGGGGACCTCTGATTTCTCGACATTGAGCCTTCCAGGTGCACGTTGAGCCCTGTCCCAAGGGCTCGAGCTGTGCGCCCAGGGCTCAACGTCGTGCGGCCCTCTGATTTCTCGACATTGAGCCTTCCAGGTGCACCTTGAGCCCTGTCCTAAGGGCTCGAGGTGTGGGCCCTGGGCTCAACGCCGTGGGGACCTCTGATTTCTCGACATTGAGCCCGGCAAGTGCACCTTGAGCCCTGTCCTAAGGGCTCGAGGTGTGGGCTCAAGGCTCAAAGTCGCTAGTGAGGACTTCTGATTCCCCACATTGAGCCCGGCAGATGCACTTTGAGCCCTGTCCTCGGGGCTCGAGCTGTGCGCCCAGGGCTCAAAGTCGTGAGAGGAGGCCCGTTCACTTAGGGTGGGCGCATGGCAACGGCGTTGATCACCGGGGGCACGTCAGGGATCGGGGCGGCGTTCGCCCGGGCTTATGCGGCACGCGGCTACGACCTCGTTCTCGTGGCGCGCAATCCCCACCGGCTGGCGGAGACGGCGACTATCCTCAAGGACCGGTATCAGGCAGCGGTCGAGACGATACCGGCCGACCTCGGGCAGCGGGATGATGTGCAGCGGGTGGCCGATCGGCTCGCCAGTGTGGAACAGCCCGTGGAGATTCTGGTCAACAACGCCGGCTTCGCTGAGCGGGGCAAGCTGCTCGACGAGGACATCACCCCGCAGGAGCACGCCCTCGATGTGATGGTCCGAGCGGTGATGATCTTGTCGGCCACAGCCGGCCGAGTGATGCGCCGACGTGGTGCCGGCACGATCATCAACGTGTCCAGCACAGCCGGGTTCATAGCCCTTGGCAACTATTCGGCGATCAAGGCGTACGTCACCACCTACACGGAGGCGTTAGCTGGGGAACTCGCCGGCTCAGGAGTCACCGCGGTCGCGCTCTGCCCGGGCTACGTCCGCACCGAATTTCACCAGCGCGCTTCGATCCGAACGGGCGGCATCCCCGGACCGATGTGGCTCGACGCGGACGCTCTCGTCGCAGAGTGCCTCGAGGATGTAGCGGCTGGCAAGGTCATCTCCATTCCGTCCTTCCGCTACAAGGTGATGATCCTGGGTGCACGACATGCGCCGCGAAGCGTGATCCGGAGAGTCTCCCGACGTCTGAGGTCTGGACGCCACTAGCCCTGATCGAGGATAGGCTGATCCGGTGTCCCCCAGCCGCTATAGCTCGCCGCTGCATGCCGGCGTGCGGTTCATGGCACAACGGGGGCTGCTGAAGCCGCTGGTATGGCGGCTGGCCACGGTAACGGTGCTCGGCACCGAAAGATTGGCTGAGCTGTCCGGACCTTTCGTAGTGGTGTCGAATCACACCAGTCACCTCGACACCCCACTGATTTTGGGCGGGCTACCGCGGAGGCTCGCCCGCTATGTGGCAGTGGGAGCGGCGGCGGACTACTTCTTCGACATCTGGTGGCGCCGCGGTCTCACCTCCCTGATCTTCAACACTTTCCCTGTCGACCGCACCGGCCTACGCGGTCGGAAGGGTCTGGCGACGAGTCTGCTGGATGAAGGCGTACCGCTGCTCCTCTTCCCGGAGGGCACCCGATCACGAACCGGGGAGATGGGGGCCTTCAAGCCGGGGGCGGCTGCCCTGTGCATCAGCCGCGACGTGCCCTGCGTTCCGGTGGGGATCGTGGGCGCGAGTGAGGCGATGCCACACGGCAAGAACTGGCCGGAACGCGGCCGGCCACCGATCTGGGTCATGTTCGGTGAGCCGCTGCGTCCGGAGGACGGCGAGACGGCCTCACAGTTCTCCGACAGGATCGCCAAGGAAGTCAGCGGGCTGTACGACGAGGCCACTGCCTACCGGGCCGAACATTCCTAACTGGGCCCGCGTCCACCAGCAAGGAGAAGTGATGGCAACCGTTCCGCACATGAAGTGGTGGGGTTGGGGCGTCGAAGGCATCAGCTTCCACCACGAGGACAAGCCGAAGCTCCGGCCATTTGTGCAGCAGGCTGTCGATCTCGACCTGAACACCCGCCGGCCCGCCCATGAAGTTGGAGGACCTGCCGATCCCGACGCCGGTGATCAGCGATGAACTGCTGGAGGAGCTCACCGAGGCGGTCGGCATCGACAACGTCCATTCCGACGATCTTGATCGAATCGTGCACACCTATGGCAAGAGCCTGCGGGACCTGTTGCGGTTGCGGGCCGGTGATATCCCACGGATCCCCGACGTCGTGGTGTATCCCGGAGACGAGGCCGAGGCGCAGTTGATCGTCGATCATACGGTGGCCGCTAATGCCGTGCTCATCCCGTTCGGTG